>CAYRRL010000585.1:0-1978 GCA_964426665.1 uncultured Ferruginibacter sp.
AAATGTGCAGGTAAGGCTGCAGCCATCACTTCGCCTTCGCTGCACATATAATAATTGGACATCCAATTCCAAAGCTGCAATTGCTGTGGGTACAAAACCGGCTCGTCATCCAGTACATTTAAAATTGGTTTTGTTTCGTAAGGCGGCTTTTGTTGGCTGATGTTTTTTATGATGCCTGCATAGCGTTTGTTTTTTAAGGCAACTTCAACGCGGCAACCGGGCTGTGCTTTATCAACAAAATTTTCGGTGATAGCGTAAGTATAAGTAGCGGGCAATGCCAATGGCAGGATTACTTCTGCGTACGCAACGATATTTGAAGCAAGTAAATCTAATTGTGCTATTGTTTTGCTGCTGCCCATTAATTTCATTAAACGATAGTATTTCAATTGATGAAATCAATGATGCCGTTTGCAATGCTGGTGAAGAGATTGCGGCGCAACGATGATGCCATGGAATACTAAAGCTGGCATCAAAAATAATATTTAATGCGGAGCATTACCTTATCCAGCTTGCCCTGTACTCAATCAATTTTTCTTCCATCATTTTATACACTTTCATTTTCAGCTCCTGCACATTATCAAGCGTAAGGCCATCTACGTTCACTTCCTCTAAATACACAGCCCTTGTTTTGCCAGGCGTGAGCGAAAAAATACTTTCGTAGCCAAGCCTGTCGTATGCATCTAAAAATAAAATGGGCTTGATGGGGGTTTGTGTTTCGATAGCTACTTTAAATGCGCCGTCGTAAAATTCCTTCAACGCCTGGTGGGTTGTATTGAAAGTGCCCTCCGGGGCAATCACCACCGATATGCCTTTATTGATGATGGACTTAAGTTGCCTTACGCTCTTTGCCCTGTTTTCGGCGCTGCTCCTGTCAACCATTACCACAGCCTGCCTGTACAAAAAACCAAATACCGGTATTTTAGCCAGCTCGGCCTTGCCCAAAACCCTGAAGTGCTGCCAGCGGATGGCAGCCATTATAACAGGTATGTCCATAAAAGAAATATGGTTGAACACAAAAACGTATTGCCGCCGGGTGTCATGCGGCGCTTCATATATGTTTTTGTGCCACATGCCTATTAATGGGTACATGCAATATGTCCACCCCTTGCACAGCTTATAAATAAAATTGCCGCCCCTTACTTTGCCAAAAAAAGAAGCCACAATTACCAGCGGGAAAATAACCAGCAAGAAAGCCGTAAAAAGGGCAAAAGCATATACGGTAAATATAGCCTGCAGCGGAAAAAGGAGCTTTTTCATATTCAAATATTGCAAGCCGGGGCCAAAATACCCGTTAAGGATGGCTGCCGGGGCCAAAATATCCACTTTTATTGAAAAACATTCCGAAAAAAGTACAGATTTTAGAAGAAAACCTATACCTTCGCCGTCCTAAAATTTGGGATATATGTTAGCAGTTGTAAAAATAGCCGGCCAGCAATTCACCGTAAAATCTGGCGATAGCTTATATGTGCCGCATATTGCAGGCAAAACCGGCGACAAAGTTGAGTTCGCTGAAGTATTGATGACAAGCAATGGCGGTAAAGTTGCGGCAGGCAGTGCTGTAAAAGCTGTTGTGAAAGCAGAAATACTGAACGAACTCGTTAAAGGCGAAAAAGTGATTGCCTTTAAAATGAAAAGAAGGAAAGGCTTCCGCAAAAAGCATGGCCACCGCACACAGTATACTCAAATTAAAGTAACTGATATCGCATAATAAATTATGAGTTATGAATTATGAGTAATGAATGAAAATTCCTTGACTCTTAATTTTTAATTTTTAATTCTAAAATAAAATACAATGGCACATAAAAAAGGCGAAGGCTCGGTAAAAAACGGCCGTGACTCACAAAGCAAAAGGTTAGGCGTAAAAATTTTTGGTGGCCAATCTGCAATTGCAGGCAACATCATAGTACGCCAGCGTGGCACCGTTTATCATCCTGGAAAAAATGTTGGTGTAGGAAGGGATTTTACTCTTTTTGCATTG
>CAYRRL010000586.1:0-1976 GCA_964426665.1 uncultured Ferruginibacter sp.
TCAAGCAGCCATTTTACAAATACAATGTTAGCTGCTGCCTTTTTCATTATCAACGACTTATGAAAATTTAGAAAAAATCTTAAAAAAAATCTTTGTTTTTGTATTGCAATATCAAATAATTGTCTATATTTGTATTACAAAATCAAACACAATGAAAATTCAAACCACATTACAAAGCACAAGAATTAAAATTTCAGAACCAATGATTTCTGATGTTTATTTTATTGAACAAGACGATAACAATAGGTTTTATATTACTTCTGAAAATGGATATAATGGTTATGAAGGTGATGGACATAAAGAACTGGAGCAAGCAATTAAGCATGTAAAATCAATGATTAAAAATTACTTCGCTGATAGATGCGAACCAAACCCTAAAGGATGGTAAAAATTAAAACACTTTTAGAAATATTTGAAGAACTCGGCTTACTGGAAGGTGAGCCGAATATTCTAAATGAAATATAATGGCAAAGAAAAAGAAAGAAAATAGGGGTGGTTCTGGGAGAGGGCAGGGTAGGCATTTGAAATACGGTGAAGAAACAAAAAATATTTCCTTTCGCTGTCCTGTGTCAAAAATTGAGCAACTTAAAAAGTTAGTCAATGATGCACTTGCAGGGTGGTCGCAAGGTAGCAGCTAACGTTGAAGCATTGCAGAAGGAAGGATAATTGAAACTCGTCTGCCGACTGCGTTTTAGATAAAAGTTGAATAGAGTTTCCATTGCCGCTAGCAGCACGTCAGCCCTGCTTTTTGCAATGCACTGTTAGCGGCTGTACGGTTAACAATTAAAGCAATGTCAAAAAAACAAACTATTACAATTGAGGAAGCTAAAAAGCAGGGTTACAAATATGCAATGATTGAGTACGGTGAAGGGCAATTAATCCCATTGGATAAATGCGAAAAGTCAAAAAGCTACATACTTGTTTCAAAAGAAGGTAAGCCCTTTACTATTTCTGATGGTGTGGTAAAAGATTTGGTTGATGATTATCTATGCAATCAAGATGAAGTTGCTGATGAAGATGGTCATTTGAACGATTTGGCAGCAAAGGTTGATTATTCAGAAATAACTAAAAAGCTAAACGAAGCATTTTCAGTTACAAGCTATTTCTACGGCACGGATTTAAAGCTGGTAGTATAGCCGCTAACGTTGAAGCATTGCCGAAGTGCTGGAAATAGAATTACTAAAGCTCAATAACTTACAAATGTTCATAGAAGATACAAAAATTCAGGACTTGCACGTCAGCCAGCATTTTGGCAATGCACTGTTACCGGCAGTGCTTCCGTTTAGGTTGCTTGACCTGTATTCTTGCAGCGGCGGTGCTGGTTACGGATATGAGCAAGCTGGCTTTGATGTTACCGGAATTGACATTGCACCACAACCCAAACATAGAGGCAAGTTTATACAGGCAGATGCTATTGAATATTTAAAGGCGCACTGGCACGAATACGATGCAGTACATGCTTCACCGCCTTGCCAAGCATACAGTATGGCTTCAATGCAGTTTAGAAAGGCAGGCAAAGAATATGTTGATTTGATTGAGCCTACACGAAAAGCATTAATAGAAACCGGATTACCTTATGTTATTGAAAATGTACCAGGAAGTCCTTTGATTAATCCGATTGAATTATGCGGCGCAATGTTCGGTTTAAGAACATACCGACATAGATTATTTGAAAGTAATATTGAACTAAAAGCACCATTTCATCCTGAACATATTGCGCCCAATGCGAAAATGGGCAGACCGCCCAAAGACGGTGAGTTTATTCAGTACGTTGGGCACTTTTCAGGCGTGAAAATGGTGCAGGAAATGACAGGGCTGCATTGGTTAGGTCAAGGCGAACTTGCTCAATCAATACCGCCACAATACACAAAGTTTATCGGTAGTCAGCTACTCTTGCACTTGCAGGGTGTGCATTGCCGGTAACGTTAAACGGCTTTGCGCAGGTGGGGCATCAAGGCACAAAAGTTTCAATCCAC
>CAYRRL010000587.1:0-1976 GCA_964426665.1 uncultured Ferruginibacter sp.
TAACAGGCTGAAGGATTTATGGCAATATAACCCAACAGGTAATACATGGGAACAGAAGGCAGACCTTACAGGCTTCGCCAGAGTTAATGCCGCAGGATTTGGCATTGGGAAAAAGGGGTATATAGGTACCGGGGAGATTAATACCAATTCCACAGTAAAAGATTTTTGGGAGTACGACCCGGCAACCAATGGATGGGCACTAAAGCCCGAATTTGGTGGGACTCCAAGATCGAAGGCAGTTGGTTTCAGCACCATTAATAAGGGGTATATAGGTACTGGCCTGGACGCTTCTGAAAGAAGTGATTTTTGGGAATACAACCCCTCAACCAATACATGGGCTCAAAAAGCTGACTTTGGTGGAACTGCAAGATCAAAAGCCGTTGGTTTCAGCATTGCCAACAAAGGATATATTGGTACTGGTGCTAATGGCAGCGAATACAAAAATGATTTTTGGGAATACCTCGATAATAATGTGATCACCACCTATTCTTCTCATGTGATCAATACCACTAATGCGAATGTTGTAAGCGATGGCGCATGGGCCATACAAAACAATGATATTTATACAGCAAATAACGGCAATGTGGGTATTGGCATTGCCGCACCGAGGGCTAAATTGCACGTAAGCAATGGCGGCCTAATAGTGGATAATAACCAGTCAACACACACACAGGGGGCTTATCTTGAATGGAACAAAGATTTCACCACTGGCAAAACTTATTTGCTCAACCAGCGGGGCCTTGGCGCAGGGGGAATCATTCTGGGCGAGGTAGATAACGACAATATTGTGAGAAACAATTTTACTCTCGATTACAACGGGAACCTGACTATACTTGGCAGTTATTTCGATTTTAGCGATGCCAGGATGAAAACCAACATCACCCCGCTTGCAAACCCGATGGATGTGCTTCTCCTTAACGGGTACAACTACCATTGGAAAGACACTAATAAAGACAGCACATTGCAAACAGGCGTAATGGCACAGGAACTGCGAAAGGTTTTTCCCAATCTGGTAAAAGAAAATAACAAAGGCGAACTAAGCGTAAACTACACCGGCTTAATACCCATATTGGTTGAAGCGCTAAAAAAACAAAATGAGTTCCTGAAAGCTGAAACAGAAAAACTGAAGGCTGAAAATGATTTTTTTAAGCTGGAAATAGAAAAAATAAAAGCGGAATTAAACAGAAGCGAAATGACTAAAAATAAACAGGCACTTTAGGATATTGCTAAACGTTAAAAACAGCCCTGATGCATAAATTATTATTTTACTTGTTTTTGCTGCCTGTAGCTGCCCTGGCACAAAAGGCAGGCATAGGCACGGCGAATCCGGAAAGCTCTGCCCTGCTTGATGTAAGCAGTACAAGCAAAGGCATTCTTATACCACGCATGACTACCGAACAGCGCAATTCGGTTGTATCGCCGGTAATTGGCCTGCAAATATTTAATACCGACAACCAGTGCATTAATATCTATGATGGCAGCAACTGGATTGAAAGTTGCGGGCTGAAGGTAACGGGCACTGCTACAGATGCCAACCATTCTGTTAATAGTTGGTTGCAAAAAGCAGATTTTGTGGGAACAGCTTCATTGGGTGCCGTTGGGTTTTCTATTAACAACAAAGGGTATATAGGAACAGGCGGCCCAGAAACAAATACCGGGCTAAGGGAGTTGTGGCAGTATGACCCATTAGTAAATGCATGGTCGCAAAAAGCAGATTTTGGAGGAGCAGGGCGTACATACGCCGCAGCTTTTTCTGCTAACGGCAAAGGATACCTAGGAACAGGTAGCGGCCTAAGGGATTTCTGGGAATATGATCCCATTACAAACACCTGGTTGCAAAAAGCGGATTTTGGTGGTACCGGCCGCTCAGGCGCCGTTGGTTTTTCTATCGGCAACAAAGGGTATATAGGCACAGGTACAGGCACCAGCGCAGAGGCCCTGAAAGACTTTTGGGAATATGATCCCATTACAAACAC
>CAYRRL010000588.1:0-1971 GCA_964426665.1 uncultured Ferruginibacter sp.
TATTCCGGTGTGTAAAGGACAGTGTTATTTAAAAAAGCAAATCAAAGAAAACGAGGCCATCAAAGAAAACCTGAACCGCCAGATAGAGGTGGTAAATGTAAAGCGCACGGAACTGGAAAAACACCAGGAAGAGCATATACGCCGCCTTGAAAAAGTGGCCAACCTGTCAGCAGATGAAGCTAAAGCACAATTAATTGAAGGCCTTAAGCAGGAAGCCCAAACCAGGGCTATTGGCCTGCAGCAGGAAATTATTGAAGAAGCCAAGCAAAAGGCCAATAAAGAGGCCCGGAAAATTGTTATCCAAACTATACAGCGCACCGCTGCAGAGCAGGCTATTGAAAATTCCATCACTGTTTTCAACCTTGAAAGCGATGAGATAAAAGGCTCCATTATAGGCCGTGAAGGCCGCAACATCAGGGCAATTGAAGCTGCTACGGGCGTGGATTTGGTAGTAGATGATACGCCTGAGGCGATAGTCCTTTCATCATTTGACCCGTTGCGCCGTGAAGTAGCCAGGCTTTCATTGCAAAGGCTTGTAGCCGATGGGCGCATACACCCTGCCCGTATTGAGGAAGTGGTGGAAAAAACCAAAAAACAACTGGACGACCAGGTGATGGAAATTGGGGAAAGGACAGCTATGGAATTGGGGGTTCATGGCTTGCACAAAGAACTGATAAGGATGGTGGGGCGCATGCGTTTCCGTTCTTCTTATGGCCAAAACCTGCTGATGCACAGCCGTGAAACTGCTAATCTCTGCGCTATCATGGCTTCAGAATTAGGATTGAACCCCAAACTGGCAAAACGTGCTGGTTTATTGCATGATATAGGCAAAGTGCCCGACGAAGAAACAGAATTAAGCCATGCCCTTTTAGGAGCAAAACTGGCTGAAAAATATGGTGAGAACCCAGCAGTTGTGAATGCTATTGGCGCCCACCACGATGAAATGGAAATGGCTTATGTTATTTCCCCTATTATCCAGGCATGCGATGCCATTAGTGGCGCAAGGCCAGGCGCAAGGCGTGAAATAATGCAGCAATACATCCAGCGCATTAAAGATTTGGAAAACCTTGCCGGCGCTTACCAGGGCGTGGAAAAAGCATATGCCATACAGGCTGGCCGTGAATTGAGGGTAATTGTGGAAGCTGACAAAGTAAGCGATGCAGACAGCGACAAACTGAGCTTTGAAATAGCTCAAAAGATACAGACCGAAATGACCTTTCCGGGGCAGATTAAGGTGACAGTAATAAGGGAAAAAAGGGCTGTGAATATAGCCCGTTAATGCGCTAATTTGCTAATTCGACAATGTGCTGATGAAACCTTCGGGAATCATCAGCATTTTTTTTCTCCTTAGCCTTCCGAAAAATTATCAATTAAATCATTGCCCATTATCAATTAATTCCCCTACTTTTGCCGTCCTAAATTTTAAGAAGATGAATGCAGTTCAATTTGTACACGACCAGTTAACCACCAAGGCAAGCTTGCCAGCTTTTAAAGCAGGTGACAATATAACTGTTAACTATAAAATTATCGAAGGCAACAAAGAGCGTATCCAAAGCTTTAAAGGCGATGTTATCAAGCGCCAGGGCAATGGCGCTACTGCCTCTTTTACAGTGCGCAAAATAAGCGATGGCATAGGGGTTGAGCGTTTATTCCCTATCTATTCCCCTAATATTGAAAGCATTGTGTTGAACAAAGTAGGCAAGGTTCGCCGTGCCAAACTGTTTTACCTTCGCAGCCGGAGCGGCAAAAGTGCCCGTATCCAGGAAAAAAGGATGGCAGTTGCCCACTAAAAATATTTTAGTTTTAAAAAGCCTCCCTAACAAGCAAGGGAGGCTTTTTATTTTTCCACTAACATACTACGGAATATTTTTTTGCGTTATCAATCATCCGTACAAATTACAAAACCGTCCCGTTATGAAAAAGCCACCCCTTTTCACTATTATTATTTTGTCTGCAGTTATATTCCTCAGT
>CAYRRL010000589.1:0-1965 GCA_964426665.1 uncultured Ferruginibacter sp.
CCTTTGTATACATTCTGCATCAGCCCTGAAATCCGGAATTAATGTTTCTAATGTGGTAGAAGGGTTCAAAGCCTTAACGGCTTTAATAGTATTGTGCCATATTATACTTCCCTGGTCCTGCAATTCGTCCCTGTCAACAGAAGTGATAACAGCATGTTTCACTTTCATTAAGTGAATGGCTTCAGCCACCCGCTGCGGCTCATCCCAATCCACGGCTTCGGGGCGGCCAGTTGCCACAGCGCAAAACCCACAGCTGCGTGTGCAAATATTACCAAGTATCATAAAGGTGGCTGTGCCTTCGCCCCAGCATTCGCCCATATTGGGGCAATTGCCGCTTTCGCAAATGGTATGAAGCTTATGCTGGTCAACCAAATTCCTTACATGTTTGTATTCTTCGCCAATAGGCAGCCGTACCCTGAGCCAGTTTGGTTTTTGCTGCTTCTGTTCCACCACTCCATCTATTACAGGCAATTCTATCATCCTTTCTCTTTTTTTGTTTTATTTCCTTTTGCCAAACACCAAAGCAATATAAACGTTTACAAAAAAGTTTTTTTGCTTTGTAAATACCAACTGGGGTATTTTACTAAAATAATATTCACCGGTTACGCCAACCTCCAATGCACTTACAACTTCATTATAGCTGCCATAATCAAAACGAAGCGCTGCCTTGGCATATGCACCGGGCTTGACTTTAATTTCGTTCCAACCCTTGGTAAAGCCCGTAGCTGAAATTTGCAATGCTGTCAATGCTTCCGGGTTGGCGAAAATAGCGCTGTCAGGGCTATCGTATTTTATTGAGCGGCGGGTGGTGCCGGTACTGTCATTTATTTCAAGGTAGTAAGGGCGCAACAGGCCAAGCGATAATCCGCCGCCGAAGTTGCCTGTAACCGCCACTCCATTTTTGTTGCTTTTGTTGCCAAACAATATTTGCTGCTGCACACCCAGCTTAAGGGGATAGAAATAATTTATTTTGCCAAAAACAAATGGCGAAGCCGGTGCAAATGGGTTAGCCTGCTTTTTTTCTTTTGGGTCCCTTCTTTCAGAAAAGTCAAGCTGGAACAGCAATGCTTTTTTTATTGATTGGGCCCTGCCATGCTCGTAAAAAAAACCGTAGCCGTCATTAGTAAGCTTTATCCCAAAAACATTATGCTTCCTGTAAGCAATCACCCCTTCTTCTTCCTGTTTAACAAGTGCATTTATTCTTTGCTTCCGTTCTTCTTTCCGGTCTTTTTTTGTTTTTTGGGCAGATACAGAAAAGCCGATAGTAATTGCAAAACAAAAGAGCAGTATTTTGTGCATACGATTTTTTATTTTGAATAAATTTAGGCAAAAATAGCACAATGACAGCAACCATTCATTACGAAGGCAATTTAAGGTGCAGCGCTACCCATTTGCAAAGCAGCACAGCAATAGAAACAGACGCACCTACCGACAACAGGGGGAAAGGGGAAAGGTTTTCGCCTACCGATTTAGTATGTGCAGCGCTGGGCACCTGCATGATAACCACCATGGCAATAAGGGGCGGCGACAAAGGGATAGAATTAAAAGGCACATCGGTAAATGTAAAAAAACATATGGCTGCCAACCCAAGGCGCATTATTAAAATAGATGTGGAAGTTACATACCCTGCATCGCTGCCATTGAATGAAGAAGAGTATGCTTTCTTAAAAGATGTGGGGGACAATTGCCCGGTGATGAAAAGCCTTCACCCGGATATTGAAGTAAATGCTGTGTACGAAAGCAGTAGGCAATAAGCATGGCAACAAATCAACTTCTTTTCAAAATATTATTGCCTGCAGCGCATTCAAGGCACCGCTTGGAGTTGCAGTATTTATTTTTTAACTGTATTAGCGACTGAGAACCGAATGCGGACTTAATTTGAACACCTGCCGAAGCAAATATTTTAGTTATGTTGTTTTTTTCTGCTGCTGTTTCTTCAAGCCATGCAAGCGCTTTGGCTTTGTA
>CAYRRL010000590.1:0-1957 GCA_964426665.1 uncultured Ferruginibacter sp.
GCCCCGTGGAGGTTCGAACCCTCCCCCTACAGCTATTCTAAAAGCCTTTCCCAATAAACCGGGAGGGGCTTTTCTGTTTTGTACATGACCGATGTTCTTTTTATAGATAACCAAAGTCATCCTGCAGCAATGCGGTTGACTGTAGGTTTGCCAAATGAATTTTAGCAGCAACCAACCTCCTGTTGTTACTACAGAAAGCACAGCATGCTACCACTGCGGCGGGCAATGCAATGAAATAACTTTTGCAGACGGCAAGAACTTCTGTTGCGAAGGCTGCAAACAGGTTTACCTGCTGCTGAATGAAAACAACCTCTGCAATTATTATAGCCTTGATAAAAACCCCGGCATAAAAGCAAAAGGAAAATTCGTATCAGAAAAATTTGCTTACCTCGATGATGAAACTATAAAAAGGAAACTGGTACAATTCAACAGCGATAAGCAAACCAATATAGTATTGCAATTGCCGCAGATGCATTGTTCTTCCTGTATTTTTTTGCTGGAGAATTTGCACCGCATTGATGAAGGCATCATAAAGTCGCAGGCAAATTTCCAGCGCAAGGAAGTATTCATCATTTTCAACCCACAAAAAATTTCACTAAGAAAAGTAGTGGAACTGCTGGCTTTTATTGGCTACGAGCCGTACATCAGCCTGAATGATACAAAGGCAAAAGAGCAAACCCGTTTTAATAAAAAAAGAATTTACAAAATTGGCGTGGCAGGTTTTTGCTTTGCCAATATTATGATGCTGAGTTTCCCTGAATATTTTTCATCAGGGAATATTGAACAGCATGGCTTGAAAGAAACTTTTACCTGGCTGAATTTATTTTTATCGCTGCCTGTTTTGTTTTTTTCTGCCAGCGATTTTTTTATTTCTGCATGGAAAGGGCTGCAGCAAAAATTTTTAAATATAGATGCCCCTATTGCGCTTGCCATCATCGTTACTTATTCAAGAAGCTACTACGAAATTATTACAGGCACGGGCCCTGGTTATTTGGACTCAGGCACTGGCATTGTTTTCTTTATGCTGATTGGGCGCTGGTTCCAGGACAAAACTTATGACTCGTTTTCGTTTGAAAGGGATTATCTTTCTTACTTTCCGCTGGGCGTAACAGTAATGCAAGGGCATGAAGAAAAAAACATACCTGTTACACAATTAAAAAAAGGCGGCCATATTATTATCCGCAATGAAGAAATGGTGCCAGCCGATGCCGTGCTGCTAAAAGGCGATGCTAACCTGGATTACAGTTTTGTAAGCGGGGAAAACACGCCGTTGCAAAAAAGAAAAGGCGAACTGGTTTATGCAGGCGCTAAACAAAAGGGCAGCATGATTGAACTGGAAGTAGTGAATGAAACATCGCAGAGCTATATCACACAATTATGGAACAACGATATATTCAGCAATAAAAAGAATGCGGAAAAGTCTTTTATACACCCGTGGAGCAGGTATTTTACAGCAGCATTGTTTACTGTTGCCATTGGCGCTGCTGTGTATTGGGCAATAAATGATGCATCTAAAATTTTGCCTGCGGTTACTTCGGTATTGATAGTTGCCTGCCCCTGCTCCCTATTGCTTACAGCAACTTTTACGCATGGCAATATGCTCCGCATTTTTGGCAAGAACAAACTGTATTTAAAAAATGCTGCTGTTATTGAATCGATGGCAGCTATTGACACCGTAGTGTTTGATAAAACCGGTACGCTTACACAAAACCATGATGCCGTTATTGAATATGAAGGCACGCCGCTTACAGCAAAAGAGTTGTATGCTGTAAAAGCAGTTGCCACGCAATCATCCCACCCTATGAGCAAAGCGGTTGCTGCTTCAATTAGCTGCGGCAATGATATTAAGCTTCCGGTTACTTTATTTAAAGAGCATACAGGCAAAGGCATTGAAGCGCTGGTAAATGATATACCTGTAAAAATGGGCAGCTCACATTTTATAAATGAGGATGAAAAA
>CAYRRL010000591.1:0-1937 GCA_964426665.1 uncultured Ferruginibacter sp.
GATTGAATCCAGGTTTTATATGTGTTCCAGATAATTGCCTCGCTGGTAGGCCTTACTACCAATTCTTCCTCCAGTTTTGCTTCCGGGTCAACTATAAGCCTGCCCTTGTTATCCGGGTCTGTTTTCAGGCGGTAGTGCGTAACGATGGCGCACTCTTTTGCAAAGCCCTCTGCATTTTTTTCTTCGGCTTCAAACAAACTTTTTGGAACAAATAAGGGGAAGTAAGCATTCTGGTGCCCGGTTTCCTTAAACATCTTATCCAACTGTGCCTGCATATTTTCCCATAATGCAAAGCCATAAGGCTTTATAACCATGCAGCCCCTTACAGCGCTGTAATCAGCCAGGCCTGCTTTTATAACAAGGTCGTTGTACCATTGGGAATAATCCTGCTCCCTGCTCGTAATTTCTTTGCCCATTGCGCTTGTGTTCTTCTTTTAAAAGAGGCCAAAAATATTTTAATTGTTTGATTAATAAAATTTTGATTGGATTTGTTTTAGCACATATTTAACTACATATAGTAAATGCTGTGCAGCACAGTGGCAAACATTTTGGACTATTAGTACAAAAGATTGCTGCGCAGCAAATCTGTAACTTCACATTACAAACACATAAACCAAACGCCATGAACCGTAAACTTTTACTTGTTTCCTTTTCAATAATCACCCTGGCAAGTTGCTCTACTGCCTACAAAACCGGCCAAACGCCAGACGATGTTTATTACTCGCCGGCCCGTGAGTATGGCGAAGAAACCAGCGAAGACAAAAAAGAAGAAAACGGGGGCAACAGGGATTACACAGAAGAAAGGCAAATACGCATGAGCGCCTACGACCGCAGGTGGAGGTATTTAGACAATGATATTTATTACAGCCCTTATTACTACGGGTACAATTATGGGTATTACTACAACCCATTTTATTCAAGCTACCCTGTATACAGCACATGCGCCTGCGCCTGCCTTCCCACAAACCCAAAAACAAGCACGCCAAGAATGACAAACCTGAGCGCTTACAATAATTCTTCTTACAACAATATAAATAACAACAGCCCGGTTGCCTCAAAGTATGGCACTACCAGGCCGCCATCGCCAACAAGGGGCTACAACAACAGCAATAAAAACAATGGGAGCAAGTTGGGCAATACGCTGAACAAAATTTTCAACAACGGCAATAGCAGCAATAATTCTAACGACAACAGTTCTTCCGGCAACAGAACCTACTCGCCTTCTTCTTCGTCGTCATCATCAAAAAGCAGTTCATCATCATCTGGTGGGAACTCCAGGCCAGCCAGAAGCGGGAAGAATTAATACTATGCGCTTGAATAAAAATTGAAACCGCCTCTGTAAAGTTTCATGCTGGTTAATTATAGCATCACCACACAAAATTGTACTAATGAAAAAATATTTACTTCTCACTATACTCCTTTCCGGCACTAAGTTATTTGCGCAAATACCGGAAGATGTTTTAAAATTTTCTTTCTTTCCACAAGCCGGCACGGCAAGAAACATTGCCATTGGCGGCGCCATGGGCTCATTAGGCGGCGATCTTACAGCCGCTTTTGTAAACCCGGCCGGCATAGGGAATTACAAAACCGGCGAAGTGTCCTTTTCCCCACAGTTTTTTTTAAATAACAACAAAGCAGATTTCAGAGACAGCAGGTTTGTAAATACGAAAAATAGTCTTGCTTTTGGCTCGCTTGGGCTTGTATTTGGCTCAGTAAACCAGCATGACAAAAAAACAAGCCAGGCACTAAGTTTTGGGGTGATGCAAACCGCCAGTTTCAATAATACAGTTAAATACAAAGGTTATAATAATTATAGCAGCTTTGCAGAGCAGTGGGCCGAAGAAATTGCTTACAGCGGCGACTCTATACCTGCCATACTCAACAACCCTTTGTATGCGTATGGCGCTGCGCCAGCCCTGCAAACATATTTGGTTGAC
>CAYRRL010000592.1:0-1916 GCA_964426665.1 uncultured Ferruginibacter sp.
AACAAATTGCTTTTTTCCTCTATGCCCACAAATATGCCTTCTTCCCTTATTTCCACTGGGAATGTTTTTAAGAAGTAGCCTTCTCCGCTGGAATTGCGGCCATTTTGTAAGTTGAATTTATAGCGGTGCAAGGGGCATACAATATTGCCCAACGCATCTACATATCCATCAGCTAAGTGCCCGCCTGCATGCGGGCACTTGGATGCACAACCAAATATGCTGCCTTTAAAAACGGAAAGGCAAATGGCTTTGCCGCCAGCTTTTATTTCCACCATGCCGTTTTGCCGGAAATGCAACTCTTCCCTGCTATTTGCTACCTTGTGCCAGGTATATTTTTTCGGCGGGTTCATCAATAAAAAAATTCTGCTTTGTAGGGGTACCTTATCCTGTACATCTCCCTCACCTTATTAAGGATGGTTTGCCGCAATACATCAATGTTCTTTTTTTCAATAGCAGATACAAACACACAGTTCCCCTGTGTTTCGTTTTGCCAGCGCTGCTTTAAATCATTGATGATTTCTTTTTTTACATCTTCCTCAAGCCATTGGTCAAAAGCTTCCGCTTCGTATTTGTCTATTTTATTAAACACAGTAATGGTTGGCTTGTCTGCAGCGCCAAGCTCGGCCAGTGTTTTGTTCACCACTTTCAACTGGTCTTCAAACTGTGGGTGCGATATATCCACCACGTGCAGTAAAATATCTGCTTCCCTTGTTTCATCAAGCGTGCTTTTAAAACTTTCTACCAAATGGTGCGGCAGCTTACGGATAAAACCAACGGTGTCGCTTAATAAAAAAGGTGTTTGTTCAAACACAACCTTTCTGGTAGTGGTGTCAAGCGTAGCGAATAATTTGTTTTCCGCAAATACATCGCTCTTGCTTAGCAAAGTCATTAATGTTGATTTGCCAACATTGGTATAACCAACTAATGACACCCTTATAAATTCGCCGCGTTCTTTCCTTTGCGTAAAGGCCTGTTTGTCGAATTCGGACAGGCGTTGCCGCAAAAGGCTGATTTTATTTTTTACGATACGGCGGTCTGTTTCTATTTCAGTTTCGCCGGGGCCTCGTGTGCCTACACCGCCGCCCTGGCGCTCAAGGTGTTTCCACATGCCCTTCAGCCGCGGCAAAATATATTGGTATTGCGCCAGCTCCACTTGGGTCTTTGCCTGGGCAGTTTTGGCACGGCTGGCAAAAATATCGAGTATCAAATCGCTGCGGTCAATCGTTTTTACACCAAGTTCTTTTTCGATATTTTGAATTTGCGAGCCAGTAAGTTCGTCATCAAACACTACCAGTTCCACGTCTTTATGCGACTGCAAATATTTTTTTATTTCCTCCAGCTTGCCCTTGCCCACAAAGGTGCGGCTGTCGGGATGCGCAAGTTTCTGAGTGTATCTTTTTACAGCTGTAACGCCGGCAGTAGTTGCCAGGAATGCCAACTCGTCCAAATACTCATTTAACTGTTGCTCTGTTTGGCCGGGTGTGATGATGCCAACCAATACCGTTTTTTGTTCTTGTTGAAATTTCTTTTTCTCTATCAAAGCCAGGAATTTTTGCCACTAATTAACACAAGTTTGTTTGCGTCTTTGCGTCCTTATGTTTTTTATAACAGGGCAAAAATAAAGCGTTCCGGTTTGGGAACGCTAAGTGATTTACAAAAAATGAAATTAGTTTTTTACTGTTGAATTAGCGGAGTTTAGCCACTTTTGCATTTCCTCGCAGGTTTTAAAATCCTCGTCTATCTTAACATAATAAGTAGGTATTTTTTCTGTGAACCACTTATCCAGTGCATCATTCTTTTTTTCTTCCAATGCTCTTTGTGCAATTTTGTTATAGTCGTCTTTTATATTCTCACGGTGTGGCTCGCTTTTGCTTTTTAAATAAACTATGCGTACTCCTTTTTGTCCTCTTTCATCG
>CAYRRL010000593.1:0-1912 GCA_964426665.1 uncultured Ferruginibacter sp.
TGCAGTGTTAATGAAATGGAAGTGTATGCACCCGGGACTACATTTGACATGTTCCAAATAATTGAATCGCCTGATAAGGACGAAGGGGAAGGTGTTGCACTAACAAAACTGAAACGATGGTCTTTTATAAAATACAGGTTCCGGTTATTTAATGTGTCTGTGCCATTATTTGAGCATGTAATATGATAGTTCTGTTGAAAACCTGGCCTCACTCTGATATTCCCAAAAGCATTCACCGCATAGTCTTTTATCCCAACTATTGGGTGCAGGGCGAAGTCAACTGTATCAATCTGGTTGTTCCCATTAAAAACAGAAACGCCACTATCGGGAACAGAAGTGTAATATGGAAGTGCCAACTGTACTTTTGTTGTATAGGTTCCCCTGCCTGTAGCAAAAACATAATTGCCGTTTGGCAAATAGGCTTGTGTGCTAAGTTGTTCAGTTGTGCTGGCGGTATTTGCTATTGTATTCTTGAGCCCTTTTTCCCCGGCATCCTGTATGTTATTGTTATTAGCATCTACAAAAACATTGCCCCTGATGAAATTATTAAAATTGATTTTAACGGCCCACATATCGCTTGTGTAAGTGGCTCCTATATCAGAGCTGTAACCATTTGCATAACCTACTCCTATCATCGCTTCAGCACCTGGCAAAAGCTTTACGGAATTAAAATAATCGCTATGCTGGTTTCCAAAATAAAGGAATTGTTTGGTGTAAGAATTATAAATGTACCCGTTTGTATATTCCGGGGCTGGCTCCCCTGCAGCCGGCACATCTATGCCTCCTGCACAAATATACCCTCCCCCAGGCATTGCAATAATCCCACAGGGCCCTGCGTATGTAGGCATAACCGGGCCGGTAATTGTGTCAACTGAAATTAATAAGCCATCATCAGCAATATGTTTTACATAAATGACGCTTAGCATGCCCGAGCCAATGGGTTCTACTGTAACCCAGTCACTGGAAACAGCTAAATAACCATCATTATTGTAAGTCCTGCATATTGCTACACCGATGGAGGTTGTATTATATAATGCGGCATTCATATTTGTAAAATCAGTTGCCGCACCTGAATTTTGGTCAACAAGATAAGCACCAGGCGGGGCATATACCATTAGCTGCTGGTTATTGGCAATTAATATCCTGTTGCCCTTGTCAAAAAAAGTGCTGTCGAGATAGTCAAGGCTTTTTTGCCAAAGCAGGCCGCCGGCTGTGTTTATTTTAAATACCCATGCGTTAGATTCAAAACCAGACAAAGGTGCTGCGCCTGTTAATTGCCCATCGGTTGAATTTGTATTTGCTAAAACTGCAAAGCCCCCGTCAGTTGTTTTTATAACATCCACCCCGTTATCGCCTTTGCTGCCGCCATAATATTTTTTCCAGAGAACAGTGCCATTCCCGTTCAGCCTGGCCAGCACAACATCTGTGGTGCCCCAATGGTTGCCAGCGGCAGTATCAATAGAAACACCGGAGCCAACACATATATATGAAGTGTCGTCAAAGGGTATAATTGTTTGGAAATTCCACGTATTGGGCACATATGTTTTCCAAACAATGTTGCCGGCATTATCAAATTTTGTTAACAGGCCGATAGTTGTTTTCCCTGCTACAATAAAACTGCCGTCGGGGTTTACATACACATCGTATGCTGCTTCGGCGGTATCATTGCCAAAACCTATTGTTCGCTGCCATACAACCTGGCTAAATGAATTAATTGAAAAAAAAGCTGCTATAATAAACAGGAAAAGGAATTTGCGATAGGTGGTGTTTATCATAACAACCAGTTTTAATTAAATGGAAAAGGATAGCAATAAAAATAAAGAGAAAAACCTGAATTAAAAAACAAAACCCCATACTTGCGTATGGGGCGTTGTTGTATATATACACTGACAACTTTTTTATATAAAATTAT
>CAYRRL010000594.1:0-1903 GCA_964426665.1 uncultured Ferruginibacter sp.
GCAGCAGCGGCAGCTTGGTGGAAGGAGTGGAGCTAACGGAATCCGGTACACTTGGTGGTGCATTACAAAACAACACAACTTCCCGTGCTTTTTTAGCAAGATTTATTTTTGATTCGGTTTCCAATATCACCATCAGCCGCTGCTATGCAAGAATGATGGAAAACTCCTATTCTGCTATTTGCAGTATGGACTCTGCCAGCAGTTGTTTAATAAAGCAATGTTATTTTTCTATTGGTGTTGGCAACTGCCCCACTGTAAATGGCGGCACTGGTGGAAATTCCCCTGTGTTTAACCTGATTAATTTCCGCTCCTGGGCCACATCCACTTATAAAATTAAAAACATAACCTTCGCCAACAACATCATCAATGCTTATGCACATTGCGGTGCCAACAATTACTACTGCCTGAGTTATCCGGCGTTTAATGCAAATGCAAGGGTTGCCGGCCTGAAGTTTATCAACAACACATTCCTTTCAAAAATGGATGAGTTGTATAACAATGTTGCAGGAAGCTCTTCCAATGGCGCACACACTTCCAGCATGTTTTGCACCAGTGTTGAATACACCAATAATATTTTTCAAAACCCATCTGGCACAGGCCGCTTCTTTGCATCGGGCAGTTCGCAATTGTTTGGCCCTGCTAACAACAATGTATCAACCGACACAGGATTTTTTGCAGGCACTGCTGGCACTAATGCATCGGCGGTTGCCAATGTATTGCAAAGGTTTTACGCCAATGGCAGCAGTTCGCTGGATGGCTCCCACCAAATTCAAAACGGGCATATGGCACTTACTTATGCAACTGGCGGCCAGCAGGTGGGCGCTTTCGGAGGGCAATACCCATTCAAATTGTCGGGCATACCTGATTACCCATTTGCTTATTCAGCAAAAGTGCCGGCAAAGGCAACAACCGGCGGCACACTGGCAGTGAAAATAAAAGCCAAAGCAAGTAACTAACGGCAATGGCTGCCACTTTATATTTCAAAAAACGCAAGCAATGAAAAAAATAATACAATCACTTTGCATTCTGTTTCCTGCAGTCTGTTTGGGACAGAATGTTTTTACAGTAAGCAATATCCCCGGTATTACAGCAAAGTACCGCACATTGCAGGGTGCCATTGACAGTGTGCCTGATGGCAGCACCATCATTGTTTTTCCAAGTGCAACAAACTATGGCAATATCATCATCAATAAAAAACTGGCGATATACGGCAATGGTTTTTTCTTAGATGAAAACGCAGAACCGAATGCAGCCAACAATCCGGCAACAGCCAACGTGGCAAGTATCATTGTAAAAGAAGGCGGCAGCTATTCATTTATTGAAGGGCTGGTAATAGAAGACCAGAATTCAGGGCGCACAAACTTTGGCATGCTGCAATTAGACAGCACAGCGAATGTTACGGTGAGCCGCTGCTTTTTCAATATGTTCAATGAGCTTAACGAATGTTTTATACAGCCAGCGAAAACAATTAACTGCACTATCCGCAACTGTTATTTTGATGAAGTGAGACTGACACCCCCGGGGGGAAGCCTTTGGTTTATGAGAGAACCTGGCAATGCCGGCAATACACAAACAACATCACGTGGGTTGAAATTCACTGGCAATATCATCAATGCACACCAAGGCAATATCATTATGTTCACCGGTTTCAATGGACAGCCATCTGTATCATCCGATATTTCATTTATCAACAACACCATCGTCACAGGCGCCGGCACCAACTGGGCTGCAGCCGGGCAGTTTTGCGATTTCACTTACATCAATAATATTTTTTACATCACCAATACCAGCACCAACTATAACAAAAACAGCATTTATAATTTCCAGAAAACAGTCACCAATAACGTTTGCAACATCACCAATTTCTTTCCTGCAAGGGGAAAAAATTTAGAAGGCGTTGCCC
>CAYRRL010000595.1:0-1899 GCA_964426665.1 uncultured Ferruginibacter sp.
ATTTAACCTTTGGCGCTTATGAGACAATCACTCCTGCTTTTTTTATTGCTTGCTTCGCTGCTTTGCCATGCACAATCTTACAATTCAGATGCCTTTAAACAAAAAGTAAGAACACTCCGCATATTTCTGGACAAGAACCATTATTCCCCACGCCAATGGAACGACAGCGCTTCGTTAATGCTGTACAATAAGTGGATTGATTTGCTGGATGATGACAAAGTTTATTTTACCAAAACAGAGATGGATGAACTGGAAACCTATAAAACAAAACTGGATGATGAAATGAATGGCGCTTCCTGGGGTTTCTTTGATAAAAGCATTGCACTGTTTAAAAAAGCAGCCCGGCGTTCAGACAGCCTCCGGCAGCTATTATATACAAAGCCTGCTGATTTTATAAAGCCCGATGCTGTGCTGTACCCTTTTGATAATTATGCAGCTACCAATGCAGAATTGCAAAACCGCTATTCTAAATTATTAAAATGGCGGATACTGCATAGCATCGTTTCACAACTGGACACTAATGAAAATATTACAGCAGCTTCTTTAAAAATACCTGCTGATTTTGCAGCAAGGGAAATAAAAGCAAGGCAGGCTTCTAAGAAAAGAAACGAGGTGAAGATGAAAGAACTGCCGGTGAACAATGAGGGCTATGAAAGCGAAATGGCAGATAGATATTTGCAGGCAATATCCTGGTGCTACGACCCACACACTATGTATATGAACCTGGAAGAAAAGAAAGGTTTTGAAACAGAGCTAAGCGGTTTTGAATACAGTACCGGCATGGGGCTTGAACAAAATGATGATGGCGATTATGAAGTGGGGAGGCTGGAGCCCGGCGGCAATGCCTGGCGCAGCGGCGAACTGCACAAAGGCGATGTGGTGCTCTCCATTAAAAAAGGCAATGGGCCAGACAGGCAACTGAGCGAAATGGATGAACTTGAAGTGGATGAACTGATGAGTGGCAGCAGCGATGAAA
The DNA here is from genome assembly GCA_964426665.1 of uncultured Ferruginibacter sp. Taxonomy (GTDB): domain Bacteria; phylum Bacteroidota; class Bacteroidia; order Chitinophagales; family Chitinophagaceae; genus Ferruginibacter. The sequence continues at coordinate 977 of CAYRRL010000595.1, forward strand.
AAGTGGAGCTAACGGTTAAGTCTGCATCAGGGGTAACGAGGAAAATTACACTGACAAAAGAAAAAGTAACAAATGATGAAGGCATTGTAAAAAGCTACATTATTGGTAAAGAAAAAAAGATTGGTTATATAAAACTGCCTGATTTTTACAGCCGTGAACTGGATGAAATAAAATCTGACGATGACATAAAATTTGATGGCTGTGCCAACGATGTGTCAAAAGAAATAGTAAAACTTTCTAGAGATACAATAACAGGGCTTATTCTCGACCTGCGGTACAATGGTGGCGGCAGTATGTGGGAAGCAATGCAATTGGCTGGTATATTTATTGACTACGGCCCGGTCGGCTCTGTAAAAGAGAAAGATGGCAAGGCCCATTTTTTAAAAGACCCTAACCGTGGCACTGCTTACGATGGCCCATTGCTGGTAATGGTGAATGGCGCCAGTGCATCAGCATCAGAATTAACAAGCGCTATGCTGCAGGATTACAAAAGGGCATTGATTGTGGGCAGCACCACTTATGGCAAAGGCACATCTCAAAGGGTTTTGCCTCTGGATACTGCGTTTACAGAAGAAACAAAAAAAAGCTATGAAGGCTACAAAGATTTTGTAAAAGTAACCGGCGGCAAATTTTACCGCATTGATGGCAGCACTACACAGTGGAAAGGCGTTGTGCCTGATATTGCATTGCCTGATGTATTTGAATCGTTGGGGTTACGGGAAAGCAAGAGTGCTTCGGCGTTGTTGCCTGATAATTCAAAGAAAGGCATATACCAGCAATTGACAGGGATACCTGTAGAAACTTTAAAAGAAAAAAGCAACAAACGGGTAAGCAGCGATTCTTCTTTTTTAAAAGTGAAAACAACGGCAGCCCTGATGAATACTTACCGGGGCAGCAAAAATATACCACTGCAATGGGCAGCT
>CAYRRL010000596.1:0-1893 GCA_964426665.1 uncultured Ferruginibacter sp.
TAAGCACTTCCCATCGCTGCATTTCCACAACGAAACAATTTTGCTGAAGGGCGCAAGGGTTTTTGAGTTTGAGGAAATCGGGCATTTGCTGGAACATAAAACACACCAAACCGTTTTAGAAATAAACCTTAATGCCATAACGCATAATTTAAAAATGTACCACCAGCAACTAAGCCCCGGTGTAAAGTTGATGGCAATGGTAAAAGCTTTTAGCTATGGCAGTGGCAGTTTTGAAATTGCCAACCTGTTGCAGTTCCACAAAATTGATTACTTAGCAGTTGCTTACGCAGATGAAGGAGTGGAGTTGCGCAAAGCAGGCATTACATTGCCTATAATGGTGATGAATGCCGAAGACGCTACATTTGATATGCTGGTACAATACAACCTTGAACCGGAGTTGTATTCGTTTGCCATACTCAATGCCTTTGAAGATTATTTATTGCAGGGCGGCATTACTAATTACCCTGTGCATATTAAATTAGATACCGGCATGCACCGCCTTGGCTTTGAAACAGCAGATATTGAATTGCTTTGCAAAAAAATATCTTCAACTGCAGCTTTCAAAATACAATCCGTATTCTCACATTTAGCCGCCAGCGGCAGCGAAGCACATGATGCATTTACCAAGCAACAGGCAACAGCTTTTGTACAGGCTGCCGAACAAATACAAAAAATAATCCCCTACCCCTTTATAAAACACATTGCCAATACCTCGGCCATTCACCGCCACAAAGATTTACAGTTTGACATGGTACGGCTTGGCATTGGCTTGTACGGCGTGGATGGCAATGCTGAAATACAGCAGCAATTAAAAAATGTAAGCACACTAAAAACCACTATTGCACAAATAAAAAAAGTAAAAGCCGGCGAAAGCGTAGGCTACAACCGCAGCAGTGTGGCAGAAAAAGATGCTGTGATAGCCACGGTACGCATTGGGTACGCCGACGGCTACCCCAGAAGCCTGAGCAATGGCAAAGGCTCCATGTGGGTGAACGGCAAACTGGCACCTGTAACAGGCAATGTGTGCATGGACATGGCTATGCTTGACGTAACAGGCATGAATGCGCAGGAGGGCGATGACGTGATTGTGTTTGGCGAGCAATTGCCTGTTTCTGATGTAGCCAAATGGAGCGGCACTATTGCGTATGAAATCCTTACTGGCATTTCACAAAGAGTGAAAAGAGTGTATTTTGAAGAATAAGAATCGTCAATGGTGAATGGCCGATAGTTTTAAGCCCCAAACTTTGGCCTTAAAACTACTTTGGCCCTATGCCTTACACCTCCTGCCTTAAAAACCCCAAACCCACTATCTTTGCGCCCATTATGAAAGGCAAACACGTCGCACTCATTATATTCCTTATTGTGCTGGCAGACCAGGCGCTGAAGTTTTATATCAAAACACATTATTACATTAATGAGCACATCAATGTGCTGGGCAACTGGTTCCAACTTCATTTCGTAGAAAATGAAGGCATGGCTTATGGCTGGAAGTTTGGCGGCGATTGGGGCAAGATGGCGCTTACTTTGTTCCGTCTGGGCGCTGTGGTATTTGGCGTGTTTTATATCCGAAGCGCCATCCAAAAAAAATACCACCGTGGCTTTATTGTTTGTGCCGGGTTGATTTTTGCCGGCGCATTGGGCAATTTAATTGACAGCATGTTTTATGGGCTGATATTTACCGAAAGCGTCCCTGGCAGCATGATTGTAGCACAGGTTTTCCCGGAGCATGGTTATGCAGGCTTTTTGCATGGCAAAGTGGTTGATATGCTGTACTTCCCAATTATCCGTGATGCTCATTTTCCAAATTGGGTGCCAATATGGGGTGGCGAAGAATTTGAATTCTTCCGCCCGATTTTTAATATCGCAGATTTCGCTATTTCCACTGGTGTTATT
>CAYRRL010000597.1:0-1887 GCA_964426665.1 uncultured Ferruginibacter sp.
GCTATTCCCGTATTGTTTTTCACGCCAACGGAAAAGACGAAGCAGGCGTACAAAACATAACGATAAAGAAAAAAGGGAACGACATTGTAATGGAGGATGAAGGTTTTATTGATCACGGCTTTTCTATCAACCCTTCTAAAAGAGTGCATAAAACGATGACAGTAACACTTACTGCCACCGATAAAGAACTTATTATGGAAGGCACCTGGAGTACCAACAAAACAAGGGTGTACCTGCCATATAAGGGAACAGTGATCCTGAAACGTAAGAATGATTTTAAAAAGAGCGAGCTGTTTAAAAGCCTTGACACCTTAAAGCTGGTGGCAAAACTCTCTATTAAAGACAGGCCCTCAACAGAAGATGCGCCATCAGTGGCAGTGGTATCAAAACCGGCTCCGGAAAAAAAGCCGGAACCAACACCTGCCGTGGTGCCAGAGCCTGAAGAAGACCTGGTGATACCGGCTATCAGTAAAACAACGGCAACGCTTATCCCATTAAACACAAAGCCATGGCCACCCCGCACAAAAATTCAGCCGTTGAGCAAACAGAAAAAAGCACAAATGGACCTGTTGGCCAAATCGAATATAAAACCACCGGTACCAAAGCCGGAACCGGTGATCGTGGCCGCAGCTGAAAAACCCAAACCGGAAAGGGCTAAGCCGGTAAGGGAAGCGCCGGTAGAAAAAGAACCTGACCCTAAACCCCAGCCAGAGAAAAAAACAGAACCTGCCCCTGTTAAACCTGCTCCGGCCACTGTGGCATATGTACCCCCTTCGGCCAATGTTGGTGCAGCAGAAATTGATAAGCGTGTTACAAAATCCGATCAGTCATATTACTTCGAATCAGACAGCCTGGTGCTTACATTGTATGATAATGGTGAAGTGGATGGAGATACTGTAACGGTACTGATGAACGGTGGTGTTATTTTTTCCAGGGCAGGCCTCAGCACAAAACCCAATACAAAAACAGTGTACATCACACCCAATATGGATAGCGTAAAACTGGTGATGTATGCAGAAAGCCTGGGCGAGATACCCCCCAACACCGGGCTCCTGATCGTAAACGACGGGGAAAAGAGGTATGATGTTCGTTTCAGCGCCGACCTTACCACCAATGCAGCTATTGTATTACGACGAAAAAAGGATCGATAACATGAGTGAGTCAATAACACCCGGAAATATACAGCATACAAAATACTCTCACGGTGCCGGTTGTGGTTGTAAGATATCTCCCAAAGTACTGGATGAAATTTTAGCCAGCAACTTTGCAATGCCTGATAACGATAAGCTCATCGTGGGCAATCACAGCAAAGATGATGCGGCCGTATATGATATTGGTAATGGCACAGCGCTGATATCCACTACTGATTTTTTTATGCCTATCGTTGATGATCCTTACGAGTTTGGCAGGATCGCTTCGGCAAATGCTATCAGTGATGTATATGCCATGGGCGGAAAACCAGCACTCGCCATTGCGATTTTGGGATGGCCCATCAATTTGCTGCCGCCATCAGTAGCGCAAAAAGTGATTGAAGGAAGCAGGAGCATTTGCAAAGAAGCAGGTATCCCTTTGGCAGGCGGCCATAGTATCGATTCTCCAGAGCCTATTTTTGGTTTGGCAGTAAATGGATTTGTGCCGGTTGAAAATATCAAGCAAAATAACAAGGCACAGGAAGGTGATCTTTTGTTTTTGACAAAACCGCTCGGCGTGGGCATACTCACCACGGCAGAGAAAAAAGGCATTTTAAAGGAAGAACATAAAGGTATTGCTGCAAAACAAATGATGCAGCTGAATAAAGTGGGTGAATTACTGGGCAGCATAAAAACTGTTCATGCCATGACGGATGTTACAGGCTTTGCATTGCTGGGCCATCTTGTTGAAATGGCC
>CAYRRL010000598.1:0-1885 GCA_964426665.1 uncultured Ferruginibacter sp.
TTTGATGCACTTGACAAAATGGATAGCTATGACGAGGCCGGTTTATTGAAGAAAAACAAGGGTATCAGGAAGCAACAGTTAAGCAACCTGAAGGCACATTTATACAAACAAATACTGAGCAGCCTCCGCCTGATTGATGTAACCAATATTGATGTGCAGTTGCATGAACAAATGGATTATGCCCGTTTGCTGTATGACAAAGGACTGTACCACCAAAGCCTGAAAGTGCTGGACAAGGTGAAAGAGCTGGCGAAGAAGAACAACCAGCTTACACATATGCAACAGGTGTTGTTTTTTGAAAAAAATATTGAAGCATTGTACATTACCCGGAGCATGAAGGACAGGGCGGATAAACTGGGCAATGAAGCAGATGAAGTAAATGACAACCTCGTATTGGTTTCTAAATTGTCAAACCTTTCGCTGCAATTGTACAGTTGGTACATCAACCATGGGCATTGCCGAAACAAAGCAGAGGAAGAAGATATAAAATATTTCTTCCATAAAAAGTTTGATATAGAAGCTGCAACCTGCAAAGGTTTCTATGAAAAATTATTTTTGTACCAGAGTTATTGCTGGTATGCTTTTATACGGCAAGATTTTTTGATGTATTACCGTTACACACAAAAATGGGTTGACCTGTTTGATGCAGAGCCACAGATGCTTTCCATTGAAACGGCACATTACATCAAAGGCATGCACAATTTGATGGGGGCGCACTTTAACCTGGCCAATCACCAAAAACTCAAAGAAACACTTGCCAGGTTTGAAAAGTTTTGCGAAAGCGGCATTGTGATGAACAGCGCTAATAACCGTGTGCAGTGCTTTGTGTACCGGACAATTTCATTTTTCAACAAACATTTTTTGGAGGGAAGTTTTACAGAAGGGCTGGAAAGCGTGCCTGAAATTGAAAAAAAGATTAAAGAATATGAGATTTGCCTGGACCGTCACAGGATATTGGTTTTTTACTACAAAATTGCCTGCCTGTATTTTGGCAGCGGCAATTACGAAAAGGCAATTGACTACCTGAATAAAATCATCAACTGGAAGGTTGATTTGCGAAGAGACTTGCAATGCTACAGCCGCCTGCTGCATTTAATTGCCCATTACGAACTGGGCAATGAAGAAATACTAGACCATCTGATAAAATCTGTCTATCGCTTTATGGCCAAGATGCAGCACCTGAGTGTGGTGGAAGAAGAGATTTTTAAATTTATCAGGCGCTCTTTTGCAGTTACAATGAGAAATATTAAACCTGAACTGGAAAAACTTTTAGTGAAATTGAAAAAAGTAGAGCACAACAGGTTTGAAACAAGGGCTTTTGTTTATTTGGACATTGTGTCATGGCTGGAGAGCAAATTGGAGAATGTGCCGGTGCAGGATGTGATAAGAAAGAAGTTTAAGAGAAAGAAGCTGGAAGAGAAAAAATAAAAACAATTATTTGCTAAATGAAAAAATTTATTACAGCTGGAGGGCTATTGATTGCCTTGTTTTCAAATGCTCAAAAAAACAAACTCATCATCGGCACTTACACCAGTGGCAAAAGCGAAGGCATTTATATTTATGACTTTGACAGCAAAACAGGTGACAGCAAATTTGAGAGTTCCATAAAAAGCTCCAACCCTTCATTTCTTGCTGTTTCCCCTGATAAAAAATATTTATACGCAGTAAATGAAGATGCAGATTCACTAAATAATGGCGGGATGGTAAGTGCTTATAAATTTGACAGGAAGAGAAAACAATTGAGTTTCATCAACCAACAGCCCAGTAAGGGCAACCATCCATGCTATGTGAGTGTTGACAAAACCAACACCTGGGTAATTGCATCTAACTATTCTGGCGGTTCATTTTCAATTTTAAGAAAACTTCCAGACGGCAGCCTGGCAGC
>CAYRRL010000599.1:0-1873 GCA_964426665.1 uncultured Ferruginibacter sp.
TCCATTAACCTTTTATTTTTCATTCCTATTGCCTCAAATGGTGGCAGCACAGGGTGCTGACAGCTTGCCAAAGCCAGATAACCATCTTATAAAGACATACCGCATTGGTATTTTTGCCCCTTTATACCTTGACTCGGTATTCAGTGCAGCCGGAAACTTCCGCTATATGCAGGGCATGCCCAAATTTATTACGCCTGCTGTTGATTTTGTAAATGGAGTGCAGCTTGGGCTTGATTCTTTAAAAGCCGGCAATGTAAACATCGAGGCATACATCTACGATACAAAATCCTACAAAGAGCCATTGCAATCGTTGATAAAAAACGATAAACTGGGCAACCTTGATTTGCTGATAGGGCCTGTACGTGATTTTGAATACAAGCTGCTTGCTGATTTTGCTTTGGCAAAAAATATCCCTTTTGTTTCAGCAGCTTACCCCAATGATGGCGGCGTAACCGGCAACCCGTTTGTAGTGATATTGAACTCAACTTTAAAGGCACATTGCGAAGCTATTTACGCTTTTATATTGCAAAGCCACGGCACAGATAAGATTTTCCTGTGCCGCAAAAAAGGGCAGCAGGAAGACAGGGTGGCTGCTTATTTTAAAGCCATCAATGAGCAGGATGGCAAACCGCTGCTGAATATTCAAACACTCAATTTCGACAGTACCCTAAACTCTGATATTTTAAAAAAGAAATTAGACAGCAACCGCAACAGCATCATTATCGGCGCCTCGCTTGATGAAAGCTTTGCAGTAAGGCTGGCCCATGCCTGCGATGATTTGGACGAGGAATACCCAATGACATTGATCGGCATGCCAAATTGGGATGCGTTTAAAAGTTTTGCAAAAAAAGACGAATTTGAAGGTTTCCCTATATATTATACCACGCCTTACTATAATAGTAAAGCCGATGTGTACAGCCGAATGCTGATTAACGGGTATGCAAAAAAATTAAAAGGCAGGCCGTCTGATATGGCTTTTAAAGGTTTTGAATGTGCACAGTTGTTTACAAAACTCCTGGTAAAATACCCGGATGATTTTATGAGCCATATGAACGATAAAAGTTTTAAGCTCTATTCTGACTTTAATATAAAACCGGTAATGCTGAAGAAAGACAGCGCCGTGCCGGATTATTTTGAAAACAAGCATTTGAATTTTGTGAGGATATTGAATGGCAATACTGCCAAAGCATGGTAATAATGTATATGCCTTTCTTCAGTTTGTTCCTGCCATCCTTAATAAAATGTTAGCACTGTTTTGTGGTTTTGCTGTTTTTTTATTTACACTTGTGTATTAAAAAACCTTAAACTCAAAAATCATGGAACAGCAAACCAACCCGCCCTCTAACCTTCACAAAACTTTTGGCATTATCAGCCTTGTATTAGGCATTCTTGCATTTCTTTTTTCATTTGTCCCCTGCCTTGGAGCTTATGCAGTTTTCCCAGGCGTGCTCGGCATTATATTAGGCGTGGCCGCATTTGTTATGGCAGGCAAAGCAAGTGCGCCCAAAGGGCTTATTATTGCCGCTCTTATACTGTCGCTGATAGGCACTGCTGTTGCAGCATGGCAATACAGTAAATTGAAGGCTTTAAGCAAAGAACTAAGAGACCCTAAGAAAATGGAGGATTTAAAAAAATCACTTGATTCGCTCAGGGAATCAATGGAATCTCTTGATACTACATTGCAGAAATAAACAGGTTGAATAATAAAAGTTATTTTTTATTTAACTGCATCTGGGCCGGCATTATAACTGGGTTAATGTTATATGCCGGCTTCTTTGCATACAGCAGCCATGCAGTGCAGTGTGTTTACAAAACAGCAACAGGGCTTGATTGTGCAGCCTGTGGGCTTACACGGGGCTTCTATCACATATTG
>CAYRRL010000600.1:0-1857 GCA_964426665.1 uncultured Ferruginibacter sp.
TGCTTACGATACCGTTATTAGCGGCGTTTCAAGAAATTCAGACGTAATCATTATTGACACAGCAGGCCGCCTGCATAATAAAGTTCACCTGATGGATGAACTAAGCAAGATAAAGAGAGTAATACAAAAAGTAATACCCGAGGCGCCGCATGAAGTAATGCTGGTGCTTGACGGGAGCACCGGGCAGAATGCATTGGAACAGGCAAAACATTTTACTGCTGCAACAGATGTAACAGCATTAACTATTACAAAGCTTGACGGCACAGCAAAAGGCGGGGTTGTATTGGCAATAGCCCATCAATTTAAAATACCGGTAAAGTTTATTGGTGTAGGCGAAAAGGCAACTGACTTGCTGGTATTTGATAAAAAAGAATTTGTAGATGGCTTGTTCCATCTGGAAGGCAATTGACTATTCACAATCCACCATTTACAGCAATGATAAAAGTTGGCGATTATAATACACTTAAAGTTCTCCGCACCGTAGAATTCGGGGCATACCTCGATGATGGAGATAAAGGCATTTTATTGCCGCGCCGCTTTATGCCCGATAATTTGAAAGACGGGGACAATGTGGATGTGTTTGTGTACCACGATGGCGAAGAGAGGCTGATTGCCACTACTCAAAAGCCAAAAGGCAAAGTTGGCGATATAGTAAAATTGAGGGCCGTATCTGTAAATCCTCAAGGAGCATTTTTAGACAATGGCCTGATGAAAGATTTGTTTGTGCCAAAGAGCAAACAACTTTCCACGATGCGGCCCAATGGGGATTACTTAGTGATGATATATTTAGATGAGCAAACAGGAAGAATGGCTGCAACCGAAAAGTTTGCGTATGCGTTGCAGAATGAAAGTTTAACTGTAAAAGAGCATGACGAAGTTGATTTGATTGTTTACCGCCGTACGGATATTGGGTATGTGTGCATTATCAATAATATTCACACAGGCGTGCTGCACCACAATGAAGTGTACAGGAATATTTCTATAGGCGATTCATTCAAAGGTTTTATAAAAAAAATACATCCTGAAAGTCCGGATAAAGAAGAACGTTTTAAAATAGACGTAGCCGCAGGCAAAAAAGGCTATGAAAGAGTGGAAGGCGAAACTGATAAAATACTCCGCCTGCTGCATGAAAACAATGGCTACCTCTCCTATCACGATAAAAGCAACCCTGAAGATATTTATGATTTTTTCGGCATGAGCAAAAAGACTTTCAAAATGGCAACAGGCAATCTGTTCAAGCAACGAAAAATTACTTTTGAAAAAAAAGGGATTAAATTAACAGGCCTGTAATTAATTGTTATTGCAAAAGCTGAGGCGCCCAGCCTATGTTTTTGGCACAGCCGCATTGCGTTACCTTGTTTCTGCCATTCAATAATTTAACGCCGCCACAAAATAAATCAGGCTGCACTTTTCTCATAATCAAACTATGTTTACGCTGCAAACCATGGCGGCGGCAAAACTGTGCCGCACCCGCTTTTGAGTTTTTAAAATCCAATTCCTCCCTGGCAAACCATCGTTGAAAAATATTTTTCTGCATAATTTTTTAAAAATGAAAAAATGAAAAAGTTTTCCTTTCTTTTTGTAACTGCTCTATTCTTTCTTTTAAGTGCCAATGCAAAAATCCGCAGGGTTGGTTTTTTTGGCAGCCCCATTGCCAACACCGATTATATCACTTTTGCTGCTGCTTATACCGCGGCAAACAATAACGATACCATTTTAATTTTCCCCAACAATACTGTTAGCGGCACAATTAATAAAAAGCTTTTCATATTTGGGCCAGGGTGCTGGCTTGACCCAAACTCCACACCCAAGGGCAACGCTAACCAACAGGCTTTTGCAGGCATTGCCACTGTAGGC
>CAYRRL010000601.1:0-1856 GCA_964426665.1 uncultured Ferruginibacter sp.
GCAATACTGCTGGCTGAAGCATGCCTGCCATCTGCTGCCAGTGAGCATCCATCTGCCCCAGGTTTGGCTCCTCCATGGCTTCCATTTCCCTCAGTTTATTTTCTATGTTATTATTGTGTTGCATTATAGTAAAGTTGTTTTCATATCCTGTTTAAATAGCCTTCTTCATCACCCACTGTTTTTCATATTTTTTTTTCAGCAGTTTTTTTGCTTCGCTCACATGCCACTTGCTGGTGCCTTCGCTTATAGCAAGCTGCTCCGCAATTTGTTTATGAGTAAACCCATCAAACACAAACAGTTTAAATACTGTTGCAGTTGCTCCGGGCAATTCATTAATTACCTGCAGCACTTCTTTATAACTTACTTTATCAAATGCATCTGGCTCTATCACCACATCTTCTTCAGCTATATGCGGCACAGCGTTTTTAAAAATGTTTTTCTTTTTGCAAAAATCAATACAGCAGTTTACTACTATTGTTTTAATCCAGCCGCCCAGTTTACCTTCCTCGCTGTAAGCATTAATGTTTTGAAAAACCTTCAGCATGGCATTGTTATAAATACTGCCGGCACTGTCGGCATCGCTGCCATAGCGGAAACATATCTTTATCATTTCCGGGTAAAACTGTTTATACAGCTGCTGTTGGCTTTGCATGCGATAGCTATCGGATTCCTGCCTTTTGCAGCCCTGTACCAATATGTGAAGCGGTGTTTCCAAGAATTTGATTGCAGGGTTAAAAATTTGCCCTTTGTAATATAAACTGGTTCCGGTAAAAAAATGGTTGGGTAAAAGTGAAAAATATTTTTGAGCCAAAAAATGTGCCTTAAAATAAAGCCTCCCCGGCCAGCCGGGGAGGCATAAAATATTTGCCACGCCTGCCCCGATACTTCGGGGAATGGCACGAATGAACACGTATTTTATTTCTTCACTTCATTTATTTCAACCTGCGGCACCAATGCTTTATTGCATTTCTCTGTAACGGTTTCTTTTGCCAGATTAAAAGAAGCGGTTTGCTTTATATCCAAAGAAGAAGCTCCAACTTTAACAGTGTACTTGCCTGCATCTGCCACCCAGGAAGTTTTGTCAGTATTAAATGATGACAGTGCATCTGGTTGGATAATAAAACTCAAAGTTTGTTTTTCGCCCGGCTGCAGCAATTTAGTTTTGGCAAAGCCTTTTAATTCTTCTGCTGGCTTTTGCAGTTTGCCTGAAGGTGCAGTAATATATAATTGCGCCACTTCTTTACCAGCAGCCTTGCCAGTGTTGGTTATATCAATTGATACAGTAATTGATTTATTTAAAACAGGGCTGCTTAGTTTGATATTGCTGTAAGCAAAATTGGTATAGCTCATGCCATAGCCAAATTCATAAGCAGGCTTTACATCGAATGTATTGTAATAGCGGTAGCCAACATAAATGCCTTCTTCATAAGTAACTTCAGCAGGCACAGCGGGCATGCCCATCATTCCTTTGGTGGCTTTCTCCGGGAATTCTTTGCCGGGGAAATTTTTAGCAGTGATGTCGTCATCATAATTTACGGGGAAGGTAGTAGCCAGTTTGCCTGACGGGTTTGTTTTGCCACTCAGTATATCTGCCACTGCATTGCCAGCTTCCAGCCCGGGCTGCCATGCCAATACAACCGCATCTACTTTATCACGCCAGCTTGCGGTTTCAATCACGCCGCCTGCATTGATGATCGCTATTACTTTTTTCCCCTTTGCATGAAAAGCAGCCGACACATCACTAATCAATTTTACCTCTGTTTCTTTCAGGTTAAAATCATTTTCCACTTTCCTGTCGCTGCCCTCGCCGGCATTCCTGCCAATGGTTATGATAGCAATATCATCTTCAGCAGATT
>CAYRRL010000602.1:0-1855 GCA_964426665.1 uncultured Ferruginibacter sp.
CAAGCAAGTAAGCAACAACCTGCCACGCATTCAAAGCCCATTCAGTGATTTTTTTGGCAACGATGACTTCTTTGGGCAATTCTTTGGCGGGCCAAGGGTGATACCTGAGCAGCGGGCTTCAGGCTCTGGTGTTATTATTAGTGAAGATGGCTATATAGTAACTAACAACCACGTAATTGAAAATGCTGATGAAATTACCGTAACACTCAATAACCGGAAAACATATAAAGCAAAAGTAATCGGAACCGACCCTGCATACGACCTTGCAGTGATTAAAGTGGACGCTGGCGGTTTGCCGTTCCTGTTGTATGGCAATTCCGATGACGTAAAGATTGGGCAATGGGTGCTTGCATTAGGCTACCCGTTAAACCTGGAAACAACAGTAACTGCCGGTATTGTAAGCGCTAAAGCAAGGAGCCTTGGGCTAAACAAAGGCACAAAAAACAATTCCCCTGTAGAATCATTTATACAAACCGATGCTGCCGTGAACCAGGGCAATAGCGGCGGCGCATTGATAAATACCAATGGCCAGCTTATCGGCATCAACTCTGCCATCGCTTCGCCAACGGGTTATTACTCCGGCTACTCTTATGCCATACCAGTAAACATTGTAAAAAAAGTAGTGGACGACTTAATTAAATACGGCAATGTGCAAAGAGGCTTCCTTGGTGTATCAACTGCTAATACATATGACATAACTGATGAACAAAAAGAAAAAGAAGGCCTTAATTTTTCAGGTGATGGGCTGGTGATTACTAGTGTTGCCACCAGCAGCGCTGCACAAGATGCCGGTCTTAAAAAAGGCGATATAATTAAGAGTGTGAACGGTATTGAAGTTTCTGTTCCGTCGGAACTGCAGGAAATGGTAACCCGTTATAAACCCGGTGATAAAATAACAGTACTGTATTCAAGAAACGGAAAAGAAGCTACAGCAACGGCTACCTTGAAAAACAAAATGGGGAATTTTGACATAGTGAAAGTTGATAACGCTGCACTTTCAAAACTGGGCGCTGATTTTGTGAACCTTGATGCAAGGAAGGCAAAAGAATATGGCGTAAGCGGCGGTATTGTGGTAAAGAAAATAAATGACGGCGCTTTGAAAGACCAAACGAGGATGAGGGACGGCTTTATTATTTTAAAAGTAAATGACAAAGACGTAAGGAATTCTGAAGAGCTTAGCAAAGCAATCGGTGATGCAAAGTCTGTAACTATCAGCGGTTTTTACCCCGGCTACGATGCGTTGTACGACTACCCTATTTCGCTTGAGGGAGAATAATATTTTTGCTGGTTAAAAAAACAGGGGCCCCCGATTTTTGGGGGCTTCTTTATTGTATACAATCAACAATCTTAAAATAAAAAACCTCCTGAAAATTTCAGGAGGCCAGGTGTAAATTATTTTGCTTTTACCATTTGTCCACTTCCACGCTGCTGCCATTGTCTGAGGAAGAAGCAGGGGCGGTTTCGCCAGCTCCAACAGAAGGCTCTTCTGCAACAGGCACGCTTGTTGTTTCTTCCGAAGCATCAGCTACAGCCACAGGCGCTGCGCCTTCGCCATTTTCACCCTCATATGGCGTATCATGATTAAATGCATCAAAATCAAAATCAGGCATCAAATCTGTTTTTACATAATCCACAGCTTCAGTAAGCCCTTTAATGAATTTGTTAAAGTCTTCTTTGTACAAAAATATTTTGTGCCTGTCATAACCATCGCTGTCAAAACGCTTACGGCTTTCTGTAATTGTCAAATAATAATCGTTGCCACGGGTTTCCCTTACATCAAAAAAGTAAGTTCTTCTTTTGCCGGCCCTGATGCGTTTGCTGTAAACGCTTTCCATTTTTTTGTCGTTGTTCTCGT
>CAYRRL010000603.1:0-1846 GCA_964426665.1 uncultured Ferruginibacter sp.
AAGGCGTTGACAAAGCAACTGCTGACGACCTTAAAGCTAAATTGACTGAAGCTGGCGCTGAAGTTGAGATTGCTTAATTTCTGATTAAACAGATTTTATAAATATGCCCCCGGTTTACCGGGGGCTTTTATTTGATGCTGGTAAAACATTATTGCTTAATTTACTTTTTATTCTATCATTTTAGCGTTTCCCAACCAGCATGCCTAAGCCATACTTTATTCTTTTTGTTTTACTGCTTTTTTTTCAGTTGCATGTTTTTCCCCAATCTGCAGAACGGTTAAAAATTGATTCTGCAAAAACACAGGCAAAACTTTTTCAAAACAGCAAGGATGATTCGGCTTACATGCATACCTGTTTTTATATTGCCGACCTTTTTATGGATATTGATATGTACGACAGTGCCCAGCTTTGGCTAAACGAAATATCTGCCCGTGTGCCTGTAAGGAAACCCACTTACTTTAATTTTTACCTTTCTGTAAACCAAACAATAACATATTACTATAACGGATTGAAACAAATTGGGCTAAAAGAAGGCGAGCGGGCACTTGCTATCGCCAGGCAGCTTGGGGATAGTATCTATTTGGCAACCGCATACAATATCTCTGGCGTGTTTTTAATGAACAGCGACAGCTTTGCAAAATCATTAAGGTATTTTAGGGAAGGAATACGTTATTGCAGGCAGCCACCCTATGCGCCAAAGTACCTTGTAATTTCAAAGCCGCATAATTTATATGGCAACCTCGGTGAACTGTACATAAAAATGAATATGTATGACAGCGCAAGGCTTTGCCTTTTGAAATCCCGCCAACTAGCATTGGAAATATCATCTTACAGGGGCGTGGCCATTGCAAACAATTTATTGGGGCTTTTGAATGAGAGGGAAAATAATATAGCTGCCGCTATGAAAAACCAGAAAGATGCTTTGCAAATGGGTTTGCAACATAAGCAAACCGATGTTGCGCTTATAGCATACGGTTCTTTGGCAAAGTGCTATCAAAAAATCAACAAGGCAGACAGTGCAATTGATTGTCTCCAGAAAGGTTTTGCTTTAGTTGACAGGCAGCCCGATATCAGCAGCTTTTTCCAAAAAGATTTTTTTGAAGATGCGGTTGCAGTATCAATAGCTATAGGTGATGAAAATATGAAATCAAAAGCACTTGGGCACAAGGCTGAATTATATTCCCAATTGATGAAAAAATACGACGGCCAAATTACATTGCTCGTCGAGGCAAGTATTGTAAACGAAACAAGGGCTTCCTTGCTTGAATTGGAAGCATCTAAGAAAGCACAATCTCTTGCCAATACCCGTTTCCTCATTTTGCTGTTGATATTGGTAAGTGTGGTGGTTTTATATTTTATCAGCCGCCGCTACCATAAAAAGCAATTGCAGGAAATTGAAATACGCAATCAGATAAGCAGGGATTTGCACGACGATGTAAATGCCACGCTCAGCAGCATGCATTTGTATGGCAGCCTTGCAAGCTCAGTTTGGGAAACGAAACCTGATGAAAGCAGGAAGATGGTTGAAAAAATTACCGGTTATTCTAAAGACTTAATGAGCAGGATAGGGGATGTGATATGGAGCATGAAGACGGGCGAAGAAGAAAGATATATGCTACAGGCAAGGCTCAGGAATTATTGCAGCGAATTGCTGTCGCCCAAAAATATTTTATGTGAGTTTGATATTGATGATAAACTGGAAATGCAGTTAACTAACCCTGTTGCAAGAAAAAATATTATGCTTGTTGCAAAGGAAGCGATCAATAATATTGCTAAATACAGCGAAGCAAAACTTGTAATTATTTCCCTAAGCCAGAAACAGAGGATGTTTGTGCTTTCGATAAAA
>CAYRRL010000604.1:0-1845 GCA_964426665.1 uncultured Ferruginibacter sp.
TAGCTTTTTGAAACCTCAAAAATGGGGTGCCCCATTTTGTACACCCATTGGTCAAAAAACCAATCCATGTTAATTCCTGTGGCTTCTTTCACGGCTTTTTGAAGATCTTCTGTGGAAACAGATTTGAACGCACTGTGTTTTACGAAATGCTTTATTGCTTTCCACCAATTACCATCCCCAATTTCCTTTCGCAGCATACGCAATACCAATGAGCCACGGTATTTCAGATAGTTGTCGCCTGTTACATAATTTTCTACATTATCAAAGTTTTTTGTGACGATTGGATGGCGCACTCCAGCGTTCCAATCACCCAAAACATTGCCCATTTCAAAAGGCTGGTACCACATTAAGTATTCATCATGACCGTTTTTATAACTGGTATACAACCCTTCTATATAATTAGCAAAAGCTTTCACCAGCCATTCGTGGCTCCAGTCTTTAACTGTTATCATATTGCCAAACCATTGCGATGCCAAAGCATTTGCTTCAACGCCATCCCACAAGTATAAATAATCTGCATGGGTACGGTAATCGTCAATCATGTTGTCTGAAATAATGCTTACAGTATTTTGCCCAACCAAACCCGGGAAAGGGAAATCCTGCACCATCACCTGCGAATAAGTTTTGTACGGGTATTTAACGCCAGTTAGCTCCGTAAAGAACTTCACCATATCTGTTAGCCTTTCGGTGGTTGCTTCTGCAGCAGTTTTTTCATCCGGATAGCAGTATGTGTGAAATGGTATGCCGGCATATGTTTGTTTCACATCCACATACTCGCCAATGGCAAGTGTGGTAAGATAGTTTGGGTATGGCCGGCTGGTTTTATAATGAAATGTTTTTGTTCCATCACTGTTATCTTTCGCTTCTATCAAATCTCCATTAGAAACGACAGTTAAATTTTTTGCAACTGTCGTAGTTAGTTCTGTTGTCCTTGCATCTTCAGGCGAATCATAACAGGGGAACCAATACCTGTTGCCTTCTGCTTCCCCCATTGCCCAAAGCTGTTTCCGCTTTATTGGCGCACTAACTGTGGGTTCAAAAAAACGCAGCCCTTTTCCAAAACTGCCGCCTATCGCATTGGGGTCAGATTTATTTATCCAATTGCTATGGTAATTGATTGTAAAAGTGATACTTTCTTCAGGTTTATATAATCTGTTAAGATTTATTTCCAGCCCTTCGTCTTTATCCCCTCCATCATAAATAAATTTCAAAACATTCCCGTTTGGCAATGAAATAGAATTGATGGTTAACATGCCGGCATCAAGAAAAACTTTATCTGTTTCTTTTAAAGGAGAGAGTGTAATAGTTGCTGTGCCGATTGCTTGCTTTTTCTTCCAATCGAATTGCAAATCAAGCGCTATGTGCTTAACATCTATTGTTTGTGCCCGCAACCATTTGGCCTGTGGCAGTCTTTTTATACTATCTGCCTGTTGGGCAAGTATATTACTCAAAAAAGAAAACAGTATAGAGAAAAAGGCTATAAGCTTTTGCATACCTATGTTATTTAAGAAGAAAGAAAAATACAGCCAGTACCCCTTCCTCATGACAACATAAAATTAGCTGAGCAACTTTTTATAGGAAGGACAGCCACAGGACAAAATGAGACATCTGCGATTTGTGAACCATGAGGATTTATAAAGACTGTATCAGCCTTGATACATGGCGCTGGCTTGTAAGCCCGCATTGCTTTGCCATTTGCGCTCTTGTAATGTCAGGGTTCTTCATCAATTCTGCCAACCTGCCTTTACGTACAAGGTTTATATATTCATTCACTGAAATACCAATTTCCTTTTTAAAAATACGGGTAAGGTTGCGGCTGCTCATAAAGGCAACATCAGCCAGCTC
>CAYRRL010000605.1:0-1842 GCA_964426665.1 uncultured Ferruginibacter sp.
AATTTCTTAATGTTCCTTTCTTTGATAAAAATTTTGTCTTGCCCAGGCGCAATTTGCCTGAAAGAAATTCATAAAACCAAAGGCCACACCAATAATACCATTTTTGCCAGTGATTATAAAATGGCACCACAAAAGCCAGCTTATGGCAAACATGCGGCGCATTTTTCAACAGCCTTCCACGTTCATGCAATGCTTCTTTTACTAACCTGATATTGCCTTGCGCCAAATACCTAACACCGCCATGCACCAGTTTGGTGGCCCGGCTGCTTGTGCCTTTTGCAAAATCATATTTCTCCAGCAATAATGTTTTACAGCTACGGCTGGCAGCATCCACTGCACATCCTAATCCTGTTGCGCCACCGCCAATGATGAGGATATCCCATTCTTGGGTATCCCTTATTTGTTCTATGGATTTATTGCGGTTCATTTATTTTTCACGCCAAGACGGCAAAGGAAAAAATAAAGAAGCAAAGTTTATTCTCTCTGCGTTTTTGCAATCTTTGCTTCTTTGCATGCAATGCTAAAATTTAATAGCTGCTTTCACCGCTCTTTTCCATCCTTTCTTTAATGCAGCCCTTTCATTTGCCTTCATTGCAGGCGAAAATGTTTTATCAATTTGCCATTGCTGCTGCAATTCATCAATGCTTTTCCAGTAGCCTACAGCAAGCCCTGCTAAATAAGCAGCGCCCAATGCAGTTGTCTCCGTTACCTTTGGCCGCAGCACTTTTGTTTTTAAAATATCGCTTTGAAATTGCATTAATAAGTCATTTACTGTAGCGCCTCCGTCAACTCTTAATTCTTTGATGGAAATATTTGCATCGCTTTCCATTGCCAGCAATACATCCATAGTTTGATAGGCAATGCTTTCCAATGCAGCTCTTGCAATGTGTGCAGCAGTGCTTCCTCTGGTGAGGCCTGTTATCATGCCTCTTGCATCCTGTTTCCAGTATGGTGCGCCAAGCCCGGTGAACGCCGGCACTATGTAAACACCGCCATTATCATCCACCTGCTTTGCAAGGGATTCTACTTCTGATGAGTTTTTGATAATGCCAAGCCCATCCCTCAACCATTGGGTAACAGCGCCTGCAATAAATACGCTTCCTTCTAAAGCATATTCCGTTTTGCCATTTATTTTCCAGGCTACAGTTGTAAGCAAATTATTTTTTGATGTTACTAATTGTTCGCCTGTATTCATCAGCATGAAGCAGCCTGTTCCATAAGTGTTTTTTACCATGCCCGGTTGTGTGCAAAGCTGGCCAAACAAAGCGCTTTGTTGGTCGCCGGCAATGCCTGCCACTGGTATTTTTGCATTGCTGAAATTGCCTGATGTATGACCGAATATTTCGCTGCTGCTTTTAATTTCGGGCAGCATGCTTACAGGAATATTTAACAGCCCAAGCAATTCACTATCCCATTGCAGCGTATGGATATTGCACAGCATGGTGCGGCTGGCGTTGCTTGCATCAGTGGCATGCACAGCGCCGTTAGTCAGGTTCCAAAGCAGCCATGTATCGATAGTGCCAAAACATAACTCGCCTTTTTCCGCTTTGCTTCTTGCGCCTTCCACATTATCCAGCACCCATTTTATTTTAGTGCCGCTGAAATATGCATCTATTACCAATCCTGTTTTTTGCTGCACTACCTGTTGTTTGCTGTTTGCTTTTAATTCATCGCAGATGGATGCAGTCCTTCTGTCCTGCCATACAATTGCATTATAAACAGGCTTTCCTGTTTTTCTTTCCCATACTACAGTTGTTTCCCTTTGGTTGGTGATGCCAATAGCAGCAATGTCCTGTGGCGTTAAGCCTGCTTTGCTGATAGCTTCTGCTGCCACGCCCAATT
>CAYRRL010000606.1:0-1835 GCA_964426665.1 uncultured Ferruginibacter sp.
CTATTATAGAACGATGGGGCGCCTTCCCTGATTTTTGGGAGGCGGTTCCATGGTATTGAGGGGAAATCGTGGTGTTCATTATGATAGCCCACGTTAAATGACACAGCATTCAACCCGCCATAATAGCTGTATGTTTCCTGGTCGCCGTGTGTAAGGTAATGCTCCTGTATCCATCTTGCACCTAATGGGTGCAGGCCTACAGAAAAGAAAAAACTTGCCAATAAAAAGAAAAATGCTTTTGGCCCAAGCAAAAACCAAACAGCAAGGCTAAAGGCAATTTGCACGCCCCAGTTCAATGCCACCCAGCCATCAAATGGTTTTATTTCTTTTAAGCGGCTGATGCGGAATACCTGGAACAGCGGGTAGAAAAACAACCAGATAACTTTTCCAATAAAATAGTTGTTGATCAACTTTGCTTCCCAGCGGTTTGGCAAATCGGCATCCAACTCATGTATGCCCTGAAAAGAGTGGTGCTTAATGTGGTAGCGCTCAAATGAAACAGAACTTGGGAATATCTGCGGCACATTTGCTAAAATACCAGCCAGCCTGTTGGCTTCTGGTTTTTTAAACAGCAGCCTGTGGGCGCATTCGTGTATCATTACAAATAGCGAATGGTCGGCAAAAGCCCCAATCAAATAAGCAGCGCCAAATACCCACCACCACGACTTGTCTGCTACAAACCATGCCAGCACAATTTGCAATGAAACCAGGCCTATAATTGCCCAAATAGTGTTGGGGTTTTTGCCTATCAGGTTCCGAATTTCCGGGTGCACTTTTAATATTTGCCTTGTCCTGATCCTGTGCGGCTCAGAATTGTCAGAATATTTAAAATCCTTGAATTTGCTCATGAGGCGAAAGTATTAATTAATCAGTAAGCGGCAGGGTTTGTGGGCAAAAAAAAATTGTGATTTTTATCAGTTGTTGCACATAATTGCAGTTACTTTAAGCAAAATTCAAACAATATGGCTACGCTTCGCAATAAATCAGTCCTCATTACCGGTGCTTCCAGGGGCATTGGCAAAGCACTTGCAATACAAATGGCAGGCTTGGGCGCCAAAGTGAGCCTGATGGCAAGAAGCGCCGATGAGTTGGCAGGCATAAGGGGCGCCATCAGGGCCAACGGCGGCCATTGCGAAATTTTCCCCGGCGATGTTGCTGATGAAGCGTATGTGAAGCAAACTGTGGAAGCAGTGATAAAGAATTATGGCGCTGTTGACGTAGCCATTAACAATGCAGGCTTTGGTATTTTTAAAACTTCAGAAGAAACCACGGCCCAAGAATGGGACAGCGTGTTTGCCACCACCGTAAAAGGCAATTTTTTATTAACCAACGCTGTGATACCGCACATCAAAAAAAATAAACGCGGCCATATCATCAACATTGCAAGCGATGTGGCCAAGCGTGTGTTTGCCGGCGGCTCATTGTATTGCGCCAGCAAGTATGCGCAAGATGCTTACAGCATGGCTATCAGGAAAGAACTGCGGTCATTTAATATAAAAGTGAGTGTCATTTACAGCGGCTTAGTTGATTCTGATTTCCACGCCAACCCACAAGGCCACAGCAGCCATAGCTGGTGGCTTAAGAATGAAGACATGGCCGATGCTATTATTTATGTAGCTAATCAGCCGCCTCATGTAGTGATTGATGAATTGATGATTCATCCGTTGCAGCAGGAGTATTGAGGCATAGAAAAATCTTCCTTTTTTGCCACCCGCCGGCATGGAAGGCTTTTAAATTTAGTGTTAATTTATATTGAAAAAATTGTTAAGCCATTTGGGCAAAAAATGGTATGTTTATTGTTTTTTTGCAAAAAAAATGTAGGGTATGAAAATGTT
>CAYRRL010000607.1:0-1832 GCA_964426665.1 uncultured Ferruginibacter sp.
ACAAGTAGCACCGCTAAAAAATGAATTGCTTTATCAAAAAGAACAAATCATACAAAGGGTTAATGAAGCACTTGGGGAAAAGGTAATACAGGAGGTGGTAATTAAATAACCGTTGCCTTGTTTTTTCCCAATCAAAAAAAACAACTTCGCTTAACTGAAACAATTCTGCAAGGCAAGGCTATTAATGCCATGCAGCACTTGAAATCAATGCCCCAAAAATTACTAAGTAAATAATCAATATCACAAGGAAAAGCGAGCCTATAACAATGCCAATAATGCTACAAACCCGTCCTGCATTGGAAGTGCTGAAACTGGAAGCGGAATATAATTCTGGCGCAGCCTGGTAAAGTTTCCTGTCTTTATTGGCCAATACCAACCCTATAATTCCACAAATAAGGCCTACAATGCCATAGCAAAAAGCCCCTACTATAGAAATAATCCCCAGCACAAGGGCGGCAGTGGCATTTGGCAAATTTGCTGGCGTGTTGTAATTGGTTGGCTTAAGCATGTCTTGTTGTTCCATGTAAATTCAGGTTAGGTTTTGGTGGATAATTTTGTAAATATAATTAGTTAGCACTATCGCAACAACAAATAAATAACCATAAATAATTATTTTATTGCCCCTGCTAAACTTGAAAACAATGTGGAGCATTGCAAAAAGCAAAAAAGCAATTAGTGGGATTGTTGCCGGGTGGCATATTAAACTTTGTTGAAAATTGCCATGGAGCAGCTCAATAAAACTTCTTTGAAAACCGCAGCCGGGACAATCAAAATGCAGGTATTTTTTTACCGGGCACGCTAAAGGGTGTGCCTGTAGCCAATTTGCAATATCATGTAAAAAAAGCAGCACTGCAACTTAATAAGCCCTCGCAAAAAGCACTCTTTCCCTGCTGGGCCTGCCAGATAAGATACATTTGCCACTTTCCTGCTTGTTGCCCAAGGGTACGCAACGGATGGTTGCTTTCGTAAGCTCTTTTATCTTTTCTTCAGTTTCGCCGGTGCCATCCCAATGCGCTGCAATAAAACCGGTTTTTTCATCCAGAAGTTTCACAAATTCATCCCAACTGTTAGCCTCTGTAATATGCCCGTCGCGGAATGCTTTTGCTTTATTGAAAATGGAAGCTTGTATTTCATCCAACAATTTTATTACTGAATGGCTGAGGCCGTCGATGCTGTAACTCATTTTTTCTTTAGTGTCACGCCTTGCCACTTCCACTACATTATTAGCTAAATCCCTTGCCCCTACTGCTATCCTTACCGGCACGCCTTTCATTTCGTATTCTGCAAACTTCCAGCCCGGCCTGTTGCTGTCGTCGTCATCATACTTTACTGTAATACCTGCGGCCTTCAGTTCCTTTATGAACTCGTTTACTTTACCGTCAATCTGTTTCTTTTGTTCGTCGCCTTTGTAAATAGGCACAACCACCACTTGTATTGGTGCCAGTTTAGGCGGCAATATCAAACCGTCATCATCGCTGTGCGCCATTACTAAACCGCCAATAAGCCTTGTGCTTACGCCCCAGCTTGTTGCCCATACATGGTCGAGCTTATTGTCTTTATCGGCAAACTTTACATCAAAAGCCCTGGCAAAATTTTGGCCTAAAAAATGCGATGTGCCTGCTTGCAAAGCTTTCCCATCCTGCATTAGCGCTTCAATACAATAAGTATCAACAGCGCCCGCAAATCGCTCGTTTTCGGTTTTCACCCCTTTCATTACAGGCAATGCCATGTATTGCTCGGCAAAATCTGCATACACGTTCAGCATTTGCACTGTTTCTGCTTCGGCTTCTTCTTTTGAAGCATGTGCTGTATGGCCTTCCTGCCATAAGAAT
>CAYRRL010000608.1:0-1831 GCA_964426665.1 uncultured Ferruginibacter sp.
TGAACTGGAAGGTAATTATTGGGAAACTGAAAATGTATATACCGTTTTAATTTATTACAAATCGTTTACTGATCAAAGCGACCAACTGGTAGGTATTGCCAAAGTAAGTTCCAGGATAGACAGGCCGGGTATCAGTTTTTAAAAATGCATCATCAGTCAGGCGATAAGCGCTAGTCTTTCATAATTTTTTATAGTTTAGTTTATCTCCTATATATTTGCGCCCCGGCAAGTCTTATACGACCAGCTCCTGTTGAACTCCCCCAGGACCGGAAGGTAGCAAGGGTAGATGGTTGAGCGGTGCGATGTAAGTAACTTGCCGGTTTTTATTTAATATTGCAGTCCACTTTTAAATATTTTACCAATGAAATTTTTTATCGATACAGCCAACCTGGCGCAAATAAAAGAAGCCAATGATCTTGGTATTTTAGATGGTGTGACAACCAACCCTTCACTAATGGCAAAAGAAGGTATTAAGGGTGAAGCTGCAGTAACTGCACATTACAAAACCATTTGCGAAATGGTAGATGGTGATATCAGCGCTGAAGTAATTTCAACAGATTTTAATGGCATTGTAGAGGAGGGGAAAAAACTGGCAGCTATTCATCCAAACATTGTAGTAAAAGTGCCGATGATAAAAGATGGTGTGAAAGCATTAAAGTGGTTTACAGAAAATGGTATTAAAACAAACTGCACACTGATTTTCTCTGCCGGACAGGCGATATTGGCAGCTAAAGCAGGAGCTACTTATATGTCTCCATTTATTGGCAGGATAGATGATAGCGGATGGAATGGGATGGAACTGATTCACCAGATTCGCCAGATTTATTCTGTGCAGGGTTTTAAAACACAAATATTAGCAGCATCTATCAGGAGTACTAACCATATTATTGAATGTGCTGCTGCCGGTGCAGATGTATGTACTTGCCCGCTGGATCCAATTATGGGATTATTAAAACATCCCCTTACAGATATTGGCCTTGCCAAATTTTTAGAAGATGCAAAGAAATTTGCATAAACATTTTATAAAACATTTTATTGCTGCAACAGCCACACTGACGTAAATACAGTGTGGCTGTTGTGTGTTATGTCAAATTCAAATATTTGTTTACACCAGGGTTGCAAACGCTCCATAAATGATTTGGCAGACAATCGCTGTGGTGTACTTAGCAATATAGTGCTGTTGAGCTCTATAAATGTTGCAAGCAGTTTATATACTGCATCAAAACTTTGTGGCTCATAATTAATGTCACTCAGCAGCAATACATCAGCTGTAATATTTTTTGGGGGATTATTCCAGTTGAGTAAGCGGCATTGCATATTGCGTAGCTGATTGTGAATGGCTGATTGTTTCATCATTTCTACAGCATCATCAATATAATCAGTTGCCACTATCTCCTTTGCAAACTGTGCTGCCAGCAGCGAAGGC
The DNA here is from genome assembly GCA_964426665.1 of uncultured Ferruginibacter sp. Classification (GTDB taxonomy): domain Bacteria; phylum Bacteroidota; class Bacteroidia; order Chitinophagales; family Chitinophagaceae; genus Ferruginibacter. The sequence continues at coordinate 1,427 of CAYRRL010000608.1, forward strand.
AATCCAAGACCTGCCGCTATTTCCAATACGGTTTTATTTTTTACCAGTTGAGGGTTTGCTGCAATTACTTCACACAACGCTTTAGCGGCAGGCCACACTTGTGACCAATAAGGTGTAGAAGTGCTTTCATTATTTTCAAATTGGTTGCTAAGCCATTCCTGAAACGGTATATATGCCTGCACTGTGGTATTTGCAAAATGAAAAGTTTGTATAGTGGCAGGGATATTCATTACTATAATTCAAATTCCCATACTGTTCGGTATGTGCCGTGTTGTTCAATGTAAGTAAGAAAAGAATTATAAAAACCATCTGCACCAATGGTAGCGCTGTCACCAATTACAAACAGTTGCTCCTTTGCCCTTGTAATGGCAACATTCATGCGGCGGTAATCTTTTAAAAAACCAA
>CAYRRL010000609.1:0-1826 GCA_964426665.1 uncultured Ferruginibacter sp.
GTAACAAAAGGAAGCATTTCAATTGATGGGAACAACTGGGGCAGCATTAATGAATGGAAAGAAAAATATGATAATGCCATTGGCAACTTGCTTGCCGGGCATGATGGGGAACAAGCTTTAAGCACACTTTAAAAACTTGCAACATGAACAAAAAAATAGCTATCATCGGCGGCGGCAACCTTGGAACTGCGATAGCAGAAGGATTGATAAAAAGCAAATTCAGCAAGGCTGCTGATATTACCGTTACTAAAAGAAACACCGGCACATTGCAGGCACTTGCCAAAAGAGGGGTGCATGTAACAAGCGATAACAATGCCGCTATTAAAAACAGCGGGCTTGTTATTCTTGCCATAAAACCATTCCAGGTGGCAGATGTATTGAACAGCGTAAAGAAAGATTTAACTGCCAACCATATCTTGGTATCCGTTGTAACCGGTGTGCTTATAAATGATATTGCAGAAACTATAAAGAAAAAAATACCTGTTTGCCGTGCCATGCCCAACACCGCCATTGCCATACAGGAAAGCATGACATGCTTAAGTTTTAGCAACGCTACAAAAGAACAAATCAATTTTGTACAGGGCCTGTTTGAAACACTCGGCAAAGTAGCGGTGATAGATGAAAAATTAATGGATGCTGCAACAGTGCTTGGCGCATGCGGCACTGCCTATGCCATGCGCTACATTCGTGCTAATATACAGGGCGGTATTGAAATTGGTTTTGATGCAGTAACGGCAAACCTTATTGCAGCACAAACAGTAAAAGGCGCTGCTGAATTGTTATTGCAAAAAGGCACTCACCCCGAACAGGAGATTGATAAAGTAACAACACCCAAGGGCTGCACCATCGCAGGCCTAAACGAAATGGAGCACCAGGGCTTTAGCTCTTCTTTGATAAAAGGGATTGCCACCAGCTATAATAAAATTATAAAAGGGTAAACATCTTCAGCAATACCGAATGGAGAAAAACCTAAACCAAAGGATTTTTTATATAGATGCTTACCGTGGCCTTGCTGCTATTGCTGTTGCATGGTTCCACATTTATTCTACCATTAATTCCCAAATTGACCCGCCAATAATATTTAAGTCTGCTGCATTATGGGGAAGATGGGGCGTCCGTTTATTTTTTGTTATCTCAGGTTTTGTGCTTGCTTTTTCACTGCAAAGAAAATACTTAATAAGGTCATTGCCGGACATTGGGAAGTATTTTATAAAAAGAAGCATCAGGCTTGACCCAACATATTGGGCTGCACTTTTTATTACGCTTTTATTGCTGTCGGCACAAACCAATACTTTCATTTTCGTTCATGCCCAGCCAATTGAAAATGCCAAACAATTGTTGGCAAATATGTTTTATTTAAACTGGATATTGAATTGGGGCACCATACAAACAGTATCATGGACATTGGCACTGGAAATACAATTGTATCTTTTTTTTGCTGTCATACTTTACCTTGCTTCGCTTTACCAAAAGATTGCTGATAAAGCAATGGATAAAATCATTTTCGTTTTTATTGCTGTTACATCCTTGTTGTCCTTGTTATGGCCGTTGCGTATCATAGATACTCCTGCAGTATTTTTTTGCAAGTTCTATTATATGTTTACTTCCGGGGTTTTATTGTACAATTGTTTTGTTGATAAAAAATATTATTGGGTATTTATTCCATTCGATATTACACTGCTATTTTGCTTTTTTAAATTCCACGACAACTCAACTATTGTTGTTGTTGTATCCCATTTCCTGATACTTGCTGCACAATATATAATAGCGTACAGGAAAGTTCTCGAAAAATCATTGTTTCAATATTTAGGCAAGCTTAGCTATTG
>CAYRRL010000610.1:0-1826 GCA_964426665.1 uncultured Ferruginibacter sp.
TAGTTTTGCCCCCGCATTTTTGAAGTTTATGGAAGCAGCAGACAGAATAAAACAAAAAGCACACGACCTGGTAATGCAATACGGCATCCGCAGCGTAAGCATGGATGATATTGCCACAGCGCTGGGCATGAGCAAAAAAACCATCTACCAGTATTTTTCTGACAAAGACGAACTGGTGGAGGCCGTGATAAAAGACAAGATTGAATGCAACCAGGCAGACTGCCTTAAGGATAAGCAGGCTGCCAGGGACGCTATTCATGAAGTTTTCCTCGCTATAGAGATGATGCAGGAAATGTTCGCCAACATGAACCCATCCATTATCAGCGACATGGAAAAATTCCATCCAAAATCCTACGCCATTTTCCACCAGCACAAGTACAATTTTTTATATAAAGTGCTCAAGGAAAATATTGAAAGAGGGATTGCTGAAGAATTGTACCGCCCTGATATTGATGCGGAAGTATTAATAAAGGCCCGGCTTGAAACCATGATGCTGCCATTCAACCAGCTGGTGTACCCAAAAAACAAATACAGGTTGATTGATGTGGAGATTGCCCTTACAGAACATTTTTTGTTTGGGTTGGCATCAGCCAAAGGGCATAAACTTATTTTAAAATATCAACAGGAACGAATAAAAAAATACGGGAAATGAGAAAAGGAAACAGAAAATTAATGCTTTTTGCGATTGCGATATTGTTTTCAACAAAACATACGGCAGCACAAACACAGGCCCAACCAACCACACACCAACTTAGCCTGCAACAAGCTGTTGATTACGGAATGAAAAATGCTTTACAGGTAAAAAAGTCCCTTTTGGATATTGCAATACAACAACAAAGCAACCGGGATATTACTTCTGCCGCATTGCCACAAATAACTTCAACAACAGGTTTGACCGATTACCTTGATATTCCCACTACCCTGATACCGGGGGAGGTTACAGGGCAACCTGTAGGCACATTTATACCAGTAAAATTTGGCACTAAATACACTGCCAATACAGGGGTTACTCTTAACCAACTCTTATTTGATGGCCAGGTGTTTGTAGCCCTGCAGGCCCGCAATACAAGTATTGATTACGTAACCAAAGCCAGCGAGCTTACAAAAGAAAGCATCAAAGAGAATATTTATAAAGTGTATTACCAACTAGTGCTTAGCAAAACACAAATTGAATTACTTGATGCAAATATCAACAGGCTCCAAAAACTTTCACACGACACCAAAGTAATGTATGACAATGGCTTTGTTGAAAAGATAGATGTTGACAAACTTGATGTGCAGTTAACCAACCTGCAAACAGAAAAAGAGAAAGTAATTAACAGTATAAAGAACGGCTACAATGGTTTAAAAGTGCTGATAGGGATGCCGGTTCAAGACAGCCTTGTTCTGACAGAGTCGCTTGATGAAAACAGCATTAAGGAAGGCGCCCTGGAAAATGCTGAATATAAATACACCGACAGGAAGGATTACCAGTTGCTGGGTTTTGCAAACAAGCTGAACGAGTATAATATAAAACGGTATCAACTAAGCCAATTGCCCACGCTTAGTTTCACAGCCAGCTATAGCAAACAGGCCCAGCGGAATGAATTTAATTTCTTTAAAAAAGGCGGGGATTGGTTTACTGCTTCTTATATAGGTTTTAACCTTTCGATCCCCATATTCAAAGGCTTTTCAACTAAAGCTAAAATTGCAAAGGCTAAACTTGAACTTCAGCAATTAAAGAATACTATGGGCAATCTGCAAATAAAGATTGACAGCGATGTTGAAGCCGCAAAAAACAATTTCGCCAATGCAGTTAATACAATGGGCTACCAGAAAAAAAATAT
>CAYRRL010000611.1:0-1821 GCA_964426665.1 uncultured Ferruginibacter sp.
GCAGGTTATTGCTTACCTGCTTGGCATTTGTTTTTGTTTTGATATGCACCACAGTTGGCAGCGCTGCCTGGGCCGGTTGTGTAAAATCAATGTTTGCTGTGGGCAGGCCTGTATTCTCGTTATAGCCTGCATATTTGTAGTTAGATGGCAATGCGCTGTTGGGCTGCCCTGCATAATTGTGGGGTTGCATAAATTTTCCATAGCCCCATAAAACGGCAAAAGCTGTAACAGCGCTGATGGCAACTGTTGAAAGGACTTGCTTTAGTTTCATCTGGTGTAGTGTTTAATTTTCTAAATTTTTTATAGTATTCAGTTTGTCAATTTTTGTGCCTGTTGCCACAAAGTAACGCTGCACTGACAAAATGTAATTTACCGAATGCCACCTTTAACAATTAATTAGTAAGGCTTTCGTAGATGGGGTGTTCCCCGGGCAACGGCGGAAAGAAAGCAAAGGGGAAATTTATTTTGCTAACTGGATTCTTGTTTCCATGCAAATTTGCCCTTTTGTTTCTTTGCTTTCCTGTAGCCTTTGCGTGCTGGCAGCTACAAAGACAATAAGAACTGCATTGTATCCACCCCATCAGCATAATCCATTAGGCCCGGCGTTTGTGTTGTGCCAAATGGCACCTGGTGCCCTGCAATACATTGCACTTTGTTGTTGGCTGATAAAGAATCAACCACTTCTTTTTTGTTGCTGTAATAACTATAATTCAACTGGCTGATAGGTGAAAAGAGCTGTTCATTTTCCACCAGCAGTGTTGTTTCATCCGTCATATAAAAAATGTTGTTCATTATATGCATGCTCAGGTTGTAATCGTAATTGTTCCTGTACTTATTATGATCGGCAAAATACCTGTACTTGTGAAATGATTTCAGCATTGGCACAAAATCATATCCCTGCGGCACATAAATTTTTGTAACATTCCTGCAGCCCAGGCCAAAATAAGCATGTATATCGTCTGACAATTTTTCAAGTTCGCCCATAGTTTCGCTGCCATTAATGATAGCTACTGAAGTCCGGTTGCGCCGGATGATGCTAGGGTACCTGGAAAAATAATAATCAAAATACATAGCGCTGTTGTTGCTGCCAGTGGCAATATAGGCATCGCATCCCTTCAGCATGGGCGCAAAACTGATTTTGCTTTGCAATGAAGGTTCCCAACTGCACATTTTTTCAATAAGGTGCTTCAGCAGCACCTCATCTTTTGATGAGAGCTTGATGGTTTGGTTATGCCCGGTTATAAATACAGAGAGAAAATCGTGAAAGCCAACCAATGGTATATTGCCTGCCATTACTATGCCTGTATTTTTAGGGGCAATGGTGTCGTCAATATGGTAATGCCTTACCCATGCAAGCAATTTATCTTCATCAAGCAATTGTTCAGTTATGTTTTGCAAAGCCAGTTCAATAAACAACGGTGTAAACCATGCATTGGCAATAGTGGCTCTTTGTTTTGCTGCCTGCCACCCGGCATCGTTTTCGTTTAAATATTTTTTTAGTTGTTGTAATAATTCAATCCGGTTTTGTAATTTCATCCTGTTAAACTTAATTTGTGTAACAAAATTCGCATTTCCCTCATTCTAAATCAAAACAAATGGCTATTAAGATTACCGACGAATGTATCAACTGCGGCGCCTGCGAACCGGAGTGCCCCAACAATGCAATTTATGAAGGCGGTGTAGAGTGGGCTATTGCAGACGGAACCACAGTAAAAGGCTCTTACACTTTATTGGATGGAAGCACTGTTGACGCCGACGCAAGGCAGGCACCCGTTAGCAACGACACGTATTACATTACCCCCAACAAATGCACCGAGTGCC
>CAYRRL010000612.1:0-1810 GCA_964426665.1 uncultured Ferruginibacter sp.
GATGTGGCCACGCCGGGCGCATGGAGAAAAGACCCGCAATTGGTGCTTGATTTTTACAATGCAAGAAGAAGGGATGTGCTAGCAGCAAAACCAAATGATGCTCACATTGGTTTAGCCGAATTAGAAAAAGATTTCGACGTAACAATAGTAACGCAAAACATAGATGACCTTCACGAACGTGGCGGCTCTGCCAAAGTGCTGCACCTGCACGGTGAAATTTTTAAAATGCGTAGCGAAAAGAATGAGCGTCTCATTTATGAAATACGAGGCGATATTAAATTAGGCGATAAAGCTGAAGACGGCCATCAATTGCGGCCGCATATTGTATGGTTTGAAGAGCCAGTGCCAATGATTGAGAAAGCAGCAGCGTTGATGTACGATTGTGATTATTTTGTTGTTGTGGGTACATCGTTGCAGGTTTACCCTGCTGCTTCGCTGCTGCATTATGCACCACCATTTTTACCAAAGTTTATCATTGATAAAAAAATACCCGATGTGCAAAAATCGCCATCGCTTACATTGATTGAAAAGCCAGCGACAGAAGGAGTGAAGGAATTGCGGAAATTACTGCAGCCTTAGAATTTTTATTTCAACAAGTATTTTTTGAGGAAATCTTCTGCATTTAATACTTCAATAGAGGAATAGTAATAGTCGCCGGTGTCTTGGGTAATGATAACTGTGCATTTGCTTTCAATCGCTGCGTAATATTGCATGCCATCTTCAAAGTCATTCACTTTTTTATTACCAAGTGCCTGTTCAACTTCACGTTTGCCGATATTGGTTATGGATAGTTTTGATGCAAGCAGGCTTATTTTTTGTTTTGCCATCGCTGTGCCGCTTTTTTTCTCTGAAAAATAAAATGCGATAGCAAGGCAAACCGGAGAGGTGAATACAGTAAACTTCCTGTTATCGGCAAGGCTGATTATCCTGGCAGTAATGCTATAAAGTGGGAACTCTTTATTAAGTACGGATACTAAAATGTTGGCATCTGCAAATACCCTCATTTTCTTGATTTAAAATATTCGTATTTTAATGCTTTGTTTTTCCGAGGCTTTGTGATGTATTCTGCCTGGCCTTCCGAAACCATGCTTACCCAATCTGAAATAGGGAAATCTTCGAGCGATTTGTGATGGCTGCTGGTAACCTTGCGCAATAAAAACTCTGTAAGCCTGGAAAGGCTGATATTGTTTTCTTCGGCATATTTTTTTGCCTTCTCAATAACACCCTTATCAAAGCTTAATGTTATTTTGGAATCCATAAATTTATACGGCTAAAATAATAATTCTATACGTATAAATAAAATTATTTTTCTTCTTCCTTAAATATCACCCCGCACTTTTCCAATTCATTCAGCACCGGCTTGTAAATTTCTTTGTGGATTGGAATATGCACCCCACTCATTTTTATCTTTTCTTCTAAAATGAATTTAGCAGCAATACCCAGTGGCAGGCCAACCGTTTTTGCCATTGCAGTCCGAAGGTTGTCTTCGCCTTTTACAATCAGGCTGCTTTCGATTTTTTGTTTTTTGCCTGCGGCGTTTTCAAATTCAATTTCATGAAGCATCACTATCATGTCCTTGTCATGTTCCTGCATGGCTAATTTTGTTTCCAATAAATGCTGCAATACATCGGCAGAGTTTTTAGCTGCCACAGGTATTGTTTCATCATCAAAAAAACCAAGGAAACCAAGCATTGCTTTGTTTTCATTATTTATAAATGGGAGCAGCGGCGAGGCCCATTGCTTAAAATTAGTATTGTTGGTATCGAGTGCATCTGTATCGTTTGTTAGCCCCGATTGCACCACACTGTTC
>CAYRRL010000613.1:0-1801 GCA_964426665.1 uncultured Ferruginibacter sp.
CAAAAGGCTTTAAAATGCCATTTGAATTAAGTGGCGGCGAACAACAAAGGGTGGACATAGCAAGGGCATTGTTAAATTCCCCAAAACTGATTTTGGCTGATGAGCCTACTGGCAACCTTGACCCTGAAACAAGCGATGAAATTATGCAACTGCTGTTCCATATCAGCCGTGACTACGGGACAGCTATTGTGATGGCAACACATGATTACATTGTTATCAATAAATTCCCTGCAAGAACAATTAAGACAGAGGGTGGCAAAGTGTGGGACAATGCAAGGGTAAGCATGTAATTATTCATCCCAGTATAAACGCATTATTTTTTTAGCATTCAATTCATTATTGTTAAGCCCTGCCAGCAGGGCTTTTCTTTTCTGTATTTCTTCTTCGCAAAAAGGTTTTGAGTATAATTCCTCTACTTGTTTTTTGAAATCATTTTTGCCAGCAGCAATTGTACAAAGCTGCTCCAGCCCAGAGCCGTCAACGGCTTCTTTGTTTACGATGCAATGCCTGCCTGTGTACAAGGCGTTCAGCAATTTTAATTTAATGCCGGTGTTATTGAATGATGGCAGGATATTTACCTGTGCTTTTGCAATCATGTCCTGCATCTCCTGTTCGCCGGGGTTGGCTACTATGCATGTGTGCTCATTTGAATGCACTAATTTTTCCAATGCCGCAGAGGGGGACTTGCCTGCAATCAATAATGGGATTTTTGAATGATTAAAAACATTTTTTATAAGCCATGTGGCAGCCTGCTCGTTTTCGTTGATAGACAAATTGCCCTGGTACAAACAGTAACAGCCTTTCCCTTCCTGTGATGTTACTTGTTCCCAGCCTGCAAAGGCAGGTATAAATTGAATGTCTTTTGCTTTCAATTCGGTGATAAATGTTTCTTTGTCGCTTTCGCTTATTGCAAGCAACGAACATCTTTTAGCTATGCGCCTCTCATATTTCTTCAGCAAAAAACTTTCGTATTTGTAATAAAGCCGGTTAAAGAATTTTTTTTCATGCTTTGCCAGTTGTGCGTAATACCTGAATTCGCAATTGTGCAGCCGTACAAATATTTTCCTCCCTTTAAGCAAATTGGTTTGCAGTAAAAAAGTAGTGTGTATGCCTTCAAATAAAATTGGGTAATTGTCTTTTTGCAAATTAGCCAGCAGGGCAGGGCTGCTCCTTGAAAAAACAATATAGGGGTTAAAAAAAGAGAAGCCTTTAAGGCCTGTTATCCTTGGGTAATAAATTACCGACGCACAATATTTATTTAGTTCTTCAGCTTCAGGGCGGTTTTTGGTAAAGCAGTGCAAATGGATTTTTGCGCCAAGCTTATGCAGCCATTTTATTTTATAAAACTGTTCAATGGCGCCGCCATAATCTGCCGGGTATGGCACATCAAGTGTTACAATATGTAAATGCTTATCCAAGTATATGCTGATAGAAGTTTAATAATATTTTTTCTTCCTGCTGCCAGTTGTATTCGGCTTTTGCTGCTGCACAGTTGGCCTGCAGCTTTTTGTATAAAACCTCGTTATGCAACAAATTGTTCAGTTCAAGGGCAATGTTTTCTGCACTCATGCCTGTTATTAAGACAGCCGTTTCGTATTTGTCGTTTATTTCTTTGTAAGCCGGGTAGCCAGCGCACAGTTGCGGAATGCCTGCATGTATGTAATCAAAAAACTTATTGGCCAGCGACAGGTAAAAGCTAAGCCCGTTGTTTTCTACAAGGTTGATGCCTATGCAGGCGTTGGCTGTGATTGCCGCCAGTTTATCCGGTGCAATGTTTCCTTTAAAAATTATTTTGCTCTCC
>CAYRRL010000614.1:0-1798 GCA_964426665.1 uncultured Ferruginibacter sp.
TTGCTTTAGTTCTTTGTTAGCCAGGTTGCTTACTCTTTTGCGTTTATATATACTCCAAGCAACGTCTCTTAGCCGTGCAAGCAGCAGAGCAAGGACGTTGCGCCATTAAGGAAAAGCTGCCTGCAATAATAGAAGCCCACATTTACAAAAAGGTTAAGCTCTCAACACTAGCCGCAACGTCCTTCCCCACACACTCATAAGCCATTGCAGAAGAGACGTTGCTTGGAAAGAATCGGCTTCAGTTGCCGGGCAGACAATTATAAAACACCAGCCCTGCGGCAAGCCTCGAACGTTACAATAACCACCTTTTAAAGCCCACGCCGTTTTATAGATGAGGTTGCAGGCATGCCCCGTACTGGCTGGCTTCCACTCCTGGCCTTTGCAGCAACTTTTGCAGCAGTACCTCCGTGCCTGCCTCTGGCACAGTAAATACAATGATGTACCCATAATTGCAATTTTCATAATAAGCCTGGTAAATGATTATCTGGCTATAAAATGGAAGGCCTTCGTAAAAATGAATATCATTCTCGTTGTGGCTGATGAACGCAATGATTGTAGCATCGCTGTTCAAAGCCCGGCAAACCCTTTTTTCTTCAATGCTGGTGTACCCGCCCAATTCTATCCCCCTCGCCTTATTTTCAGAAAACCGCCCATTTTTGTGGCTGCCTGCAAGCGTAGAGTTATAATCATCCTGTGGCCATTCTATTTTTGAAATGTAGCCAAAGGCTTTTGTATTTTTTCTTTTTTCACTGTACAATATACCCGTTGTATCAATGCCCTTAAAGCTCTGTGTATACCTTTCCCATTCCCGGGCAAACGTTTCTATATTCATATTGGTGGCAAAGCCTACGAACTGGGTTATTATTTGTTTTTCCATTGTATATTTTTAACCCCTGAGAAAGAGAATTATAATGGCCGGGATTGAGCTAAACCGCGTTATCCTTATTGCTGAAAGATAGCCTTATTTAACGGTGCGGCAATTTCATTTTTGAATTTGGCAATATTCATCTGCGCTTGCCCGGTAACCGCCTGTTTTAAAATTCCCTTTTGATGATTTAAATGCAAAATCAATTCATTTACTTTTTTAGTGCCCCGCCAGGGGCTTTGCCCCAACAAGCTATAAAAAGAAAACGCATACAGCAAAAACCCGGCGTGCAAAAACGCCAACCCCGGCATGTCGCTGCTTCAGGCATTTTTTAAATTCATGCCATGGCTATAAGCCTTCAACAAAGCAACATATCCCCTGCTTACTTCATCACATTTACCTGTGCGCAAATGGTTGCCGCTTATTGAAACAACCAACAGCTTCAATGCGGCCTGCAACTGGTTTGTAGCATTACAAAAAAATATGATGGCGGTATTATTGCGTATGCAATAATGCCCAACCACCAGCATGCAATTATTCATTCCAATACCGAAAGGCTTGCCTCAAATAAAATCATTTCAAAAGGCAAGCGATTTATGGCGCATGAACTTATTAACTGGCTTGAAACATCAGGCAACATTGTTTTGCTGGATAAATAAAAGCCAGCTTACAGAGAGGGAACGAAAGAAAGTGCAACCCCACAAAGTATTTAAGGGTTCTTTTGATGACAAAGCAACTGCCAATCAAAACTTTTTATTGCTGAAAATACAGCATACGCATAATAACCCAGACAGCGGCAAATGGATGCTGGCAGAAGATTTTACGGCGCACAAACCCCTGTGCGTTTTTTCCGCTTTCATATTCTACTATACCAGACAGGCCGTTAGATACTACTAATCACAACTAACTTCTGCAGTATTATAGCTGCTTCTA
>CAYRRL010000615.1:0-1796 GCA_964426665.1 uncultured Ferruginibacter sp.
GCCTACCACATGGTAAGCGCTGCAGACGGGCTTGCATGGCTTACATGGTTTTATTAATTGTATTATAAGATAACTAACAGCAAAGGCTGCCATTTAAGGCAGCCTTTCTTTTTGCCATACAGGCATAAAAAATTATAAGCTAATAGGGCATAAGCAGCTACCTGAGGCTTTCCAAATAAATCGCCCGCCGCATTAAATATTTACCAGCTTTCACGGTGCAGTTCCAAGCAGATGGGAAGGGAATAAAATAAACATTAAAAATATTTTTATTTTAATTAAATATAACCTAATAGCCCAAAACAAAATGTATAATTGCTAAAAAGCAAGCTAATGAATACCTAAACTAATCTTTTCTGTATTAATAAGCAATAAAAAACATAGTTATTAAAAATAAATATGAATTTTTAAGCTGAAATTCAATAGCTTTATTCCTCAATCTTAAACGTACAGGTATTGCTTGCTGCGCCTTTTATAGGCCAAAAAGTGATGCCTGATTTTTTTAGAAACCAGATTGAAAACTTAAGGAAACTCATTTTTAATTATAAACCAATCTTTATGGCATCCTCAAAATTAGAGTACATCTGGCTGGATGGCTACAAACCTATCCAAAGCCTTCGCAGCAAAACAAAAATTGAAAAAGACTTTTCCGGCAAACTGGAAGATTGCCCCATGTGGTGCTTTGACGGCTCTTCAACAGAACAGGCGCCCGGCGGCTCCTCTGATTGCTTATTAAAACCAGTTTATATAGTAAAAGACCCACAGCGCAAAAATGGCTATCTCGTAATGTGCGAAGTACTGTGCCCCGATGGTTCTGCACACCCAAGCAATGGCAGGGCGCTGATTGACGATGACGACAATGACTTTTGGTTTGGCTTTGAACAGGAATATTTTTTATGGAACGATGAAACCAATAAGCCAATTGGCTTCCCTGAAGGCGGCTACCCACGCCCCCAGGGCCCATATTACTGCTCGGTTGGCGCAAAAAATGCATTTGGCCGCCAAATGGTGGAAGAGCATTTGGATGCCTGTCTTGATGCCGGCCTGAATGTAGAAGGCATCAATGCTGAAGTGGCAACAGGCCAATGGGAGTTCCAGGTGTTTGCAAAGGGGGCAAAAGAAGCCGGCGACCAGGTTTGGATTGCCCGCTACCTGCTTGAAAGGATTGGAGAAAAATATGGCATCTCAATTAACTGGGAATGCAAACCGCTTGGCGCCCTCGACTGGAATGGCAGCGGCATGCACGCTAACTTCTCCAATACTACTTTAAGGACTTGCGGAAGCCGTGAAGTATTTGAGCATATCTGTGAATCCTTCAGGCCATTTATAAAAGAGCATATCGCTGTGTACGGGCCAGACAACCACCTGCGCCTTACCGGCAAGCATGAAACAGCGGCTATTGACGAGTTCAAATATGGCGTGTCCGACAGGGGCGCTTCTATAAGGATACCAATAGGCAGCGTGGAAAGAGGATGGAAAGGCTGGCTGGAAGACCGCAGGCCAAACAGTGCAGCAGACCCTTACAAAGTAGCTGCACGTATCATCAAAACAGTAAAACTGGCAGATACAGCAGAAGTAGAAATGAAAAATGAGAAAGCAGCAGTTGCTTAATATACTTATGGGTTAGCATAAAGGGGAGGCGTTAGCTTCCCCTTTTTTACTGATGTATACATTGTTTACTATTTTATAGTTTATAGCCTTTAAATCGGCACAATTGCTTATATTTGCACCGTTAATTTGAGTTTATCGCAATTTATTAAGCGAAAGATATTTCTGCTACACAATTTTTGTTCTGCTGT
>CAYRRL010000616.1:0-1790 GCA_964426665.1 uncultured Ferruginibacter sp.
TTCTGATTTTATTTTAGAATCAATAACACATGCCAAAACTTTTTATGAAGAATAAAAAAAACAGCACGCTCTTTTTTGTATTGCTCCTATGCAGTAGTATGTATGCACAGCAAATACATACCAATGAGTATGGCGGCGGCAAATATGCAGTGGAAATAAAGGAAGAAATTACACCAGCGCAACGGGAAGCCATAAAGAATAAATTAAGGCAAAACGAATCTATGCTCAGGCAACAAGGCAGGCTGCCTGCTGTTTCGTCCACAATGGCACAGGCATTTTCATGGCCCATAAAGCAAGCGCTTAATTACAATGACCGCGGGTTTTACGGCATTTCGAATTATATAGATGAGAATACGAATTTCCCGGGACAGGTATTGGATTACAATTGCGGCAACAGAAGTTATGACCAGAACTCAGGGTACAATCACTTGGGCACAGATATTTTTACCTGGCCATTTTATTGGGACAAAATGAACAATAACAAAGTGCAGGTGATAGCTGCAGCAGCAGGCACAATACTTGGCAAGGACGATGGCAACTTTGACCAGAATTGCTCTTTCTGTACCAGCGCCTGCAACTGGAATGCTGTATATGTATTGCACGCTGATGGCAGCGTGGCATGGTATGGCCATTTGAAAACAGGCTCGCTGACAACGAAATCTGTGGGGCAAACAGTAACCGAGGGCGAATATATAGGAGTGGTGGGCAGCTCTGGCAATTCAACAGGGCCGCACCTGCATTTGGAAGTTTATACAAATACTTCATACACACAATTGGTTGACCCCTGGGCGGGCCCGTGCAATGCCTTAAATGGCAATACAAGCTGGTGGGCAAGCCAGCAGCCGTATTATGTGCCTACTTTAAGCAAGGTGATGACGGGCTCTGCGGCACCGCAAACAGGCCAATGCCCCGGCACAGAGTTTATGAACCAAAAAATAAATTTTGTATCAGGGCAAACTATTTATTTATCTTCTTTCTACCGTGACCAATTAACCGGCGATGGAGCTACCCATGCTATTTATATGCCGGATGGCACCCCCTATCTAAACTGGAGTTCTACTTTCAATACCTATTTCTCCGCTTCGTACTGGTGGTATTCAAGAACTTTGCCTGCTGGCGCACAGCCAGGTGTATGGCGATATGAAGTTGTACTGAATGGCATACAAAAATCAGCTGTTTATTTTACAGTAGGCGATGGCCCTCTAAACATTTGCCCAAACAATGACCATGTGCTTACTGCCAATATCAGCGGCAGCAATTTCCAGTGGCAGGTGGATGCCGGCGCTGGCTACACTAATGTTTCCAATGGGGCAAACTACAGTGGCGCTACTACAGCGCAACTAACGGTTAAAAATGCCCCTTCTTCATTTTATGGGTACAAATACCGTTGCGTTGAAAATTCATTTGGTTTGCTGTACAGCAATGTGCTTACTTTAAAATTTACCAGCTACTGGCAGGGCACTACTAATAACAGGTGGGAAGAACCAACAAACTGGAGTTGTGGCAATATGCCGGATGCTAACACAGATGTCGTAGTAACCAGCGGGGCGCCTAACATGCCTGTTGTTTCTTCCATGGCATTTTGCAGGAGTACTTCGCTTTTGAATGGGGCTGCTATAAGGGTGAATACGGGATTTAATCTAACAGTTACTGGTAAATAATTACAAATCTAATTTAGTTCAGGCTTTAAGTATTTCCCAGTAAAACTCTCTTTTACTTTAATCAACCCTTCCGGCGTTCCCTCATACAACACCAATCCTCCGCCATCGCCACCTTCCGGCCCAATATCA
>CAYRRL010000617.1:0-1785 GCA_964426665.1 uncultured Ferruginibacter sp.
CTGGCGATGTTTCCTATTTACCAATATGGAAGTGAAGAACAGCGAAAAAAATATTTACCAAAATTAGCCAGTGGCGAATGGCTGGGTTGTTTTGGTTTAACAGAACCAAATCATGGCAGTGACCCAAGCAGCATGTTGACCAACATAAAAGATGCAGGTGACCATGTGATTTTGAATGGCGCAAAGATGTGGATTAGCAATGCACCATTTGCGCAAGTAGCGGTAGTATGGGCAAAAGATGAAGCTGGTGATATTCGTGGCCTGGTTGTGGAAAGAGGTATGGAAGGTTTCAGTACACCAACAACACATGGCAAATGGAGCCTGAGGGCAAGTGCCACCGGTGAATTGGTTTTTGATAATGTAAAAGTGCCGAAAGAAAATATTTTTCCAAACATTAAAGGATTAAAAGGGCCATTGAGTTGTTTAACAAAGGCAAGATATGGTATTGCATGGGGCACTGTAGGTGCAGCAATGGATTGCTATGATATTGCTTTGAACTATTCAAAAGAAAGAATACAGTTTGATAAACCTATTGCAGGTTTTCAATTGCAGCAAAAGAAGCTGGCTGAAATGGTGACAGAAATTACCAAAGCACAATTGCTCAACTGGCGTCTTGGTGTATTGATGAATGAAGGAAAAGTAACTCCACAACAGGTGAGCATGGCAAAACGTAATGCTTGTGAAATCGCTACTAATATTGCAAGAGACGCAAGACAAATGCTTGGCGGCATGGGCATTACCGGCGAATACCCGGTAATGCGCCACATGATGAATTTGGAAAGTGTGATTACTTATGAGGGCACACATGATATTCATTTGCTGATTACAGGTATGGATGTTACAGGAATTAATGCATTCAAATAAATTATTTTAAATTTTGAATGATAAATTTTAAATGAGCTCAGACATTTTCTTAATTTAAAATTCAAAATTTACAATTTAAAATAATAAAGAAATGGCTATAAAGAATGTAAGCGTTATTGGCGCCGGCACCATGGGCAATGGCATAGCACATGTGTTTGCACAAAGTGGCTATGTTGTAACATTGATTGATGTGAATGCTGCACAATTAGAAAAAGCTATTGCAACGATTGGGAAAAATTTCGACAGGCAAATTGCAAAAGGAACAATTGCAGAAGATGTAAAAACAAAAGCACTTGCAAATATTACTACTGCTACTGACATTGCTGCTGGTGTAAAAAATGCGGAGCTGGTTGTAGAAGCTGCAACAGAAAACACAGAACTCAAACTAAAAATATTTAAGTCGATTGATGAAGCAGCGCCTGCTGGCTGCATATTAGCAACCAATACTTCTTCCATCTCCATTACAAAAATTGCTGCGGTTACAAAAAGACCAGAAGCAGTTATTGGCATGCACTTTATGAACCCTGTGCCGGTGATGAAATTAGTTGAGATAATCAATGGTTATGCAACTGCAAAAGAAGTATCAAACACAATTGTTGAGCTGAGCAAACAGCTTGGCAAAATACCTTGTGTGGTGAATGATTATCCCGGTTTTATTGCCAACCGTATTTTAATGCCGATGATAAACGAAGCTATTTACAGTTTGTACGAAGGTGTTGCTGGAGTGGAAGAAATAGATACAGTGATGAAATTAGGAATGGCACATCCAATGGGCCCGTTACAATTGGCAGATTTTATCGGTCTTGATGTTTGTCACAGCATTTTAAAAGTATTGCATGATGGATTTGGAAACCCTAAGTATGCACCTTGCCCTTTATTGGTGAACATGGTTACTGCTGGTAAGTTGGGAGTGAAAAGTGG
>CAYRRL010000618.1:0-1783 GCA_964426665.1 uncultured Ferruginibacter sp.
AAAGAGCAGAATGGATGAATTGGTAAACAATCTTGGCAAAGCCTTTGAAGCAAGGATAAAAAAATTAGACTGGATGAGCGACAGCACCAAGCAAAGGGCGTTAGTAAAGCTCAATACTTTTTTAAAGAAAATTGGGTACCCTTCCAAGTGGAAAAATTTTGATGATGTAACGGTAAGCAAAAGCGATTTTTTTGCAAATGCCAAAAGCGTGCAGGCACATGCACAAAAAGAAAAGCTTGGCAAAATCGGCAAGCCTGTTGACCGCACAGAATGGCTGATGAGCCCGCCAACTATTAATGCTTATTACAACCCAACCAATAATGAAATTGTGTTTCCTGCTGGCATATTGCAATTCCCATTCTTTGATGCCAATGCAGACGATGCAATTAATTATGGCGCTATCGGCATGGTGATAGGCCACGAAATGACGCATGGTTTTGATGACCAGGGCAGCCAGTACGATGAAAAAGGCAATATGCAAAACTGGTGGGGCGCAGGCGATGCAGAGAAATTTAAGGCTAAAACCGGGGGCGTTGTAAAACAATATAATGCCTTTACAGTGCTTGACAGCCTGCATGTAAACGGCGAATTGACATTGGGCGAAAACATTGCCGATATTGGCGGGCTTGCTATTGCATATGACGCTTTCAAAATGACAAAGCAGGGCCAGGGCAATGATAAAATTGATGGGTTAACACCAGACCAGCGTTTCTTTTTGGGGTATGCGCAAGTGTGGCGCTTGAAAGACAGGGACGAAAGCATGAGGGTGCGTATTACAACAGACCCACACTCGCCGGAGATGCACCGTGTAAATGGGCCAGCCATGAATTTTGAGCCTTTTTATAAAGCATTTGATGTAAAGGAAGGCGACAAAATGTATTTAAAGCCCGAAGAAAGGGCTAAGATTTGGTAAGCAGAATACTTATTTAAGATATTTAAGAACAAAAAACCCGTCTGTTAGTTAACGGACGGGCTTTTTGTTACGGAACTATAAGTAAACCTTATAATTAATTTTTGATGAGCCTTTGTGTAAGGCTTTCATTGTTGCTGCCTGTTACCCTTACTGCATAAGCGCCTTTGGGCAAATATTTGTTTACAGTAAAGGCAGCTGTATTTGTTTTTGCTGCGTAAACAGTCGTGCCCTGTGCATTAATCACTTCCACATTCGCTGGCAAATATTTCGCAGGCAAACTGATGTTAAAATCTTGTTTTGAAGGGTTGGGGTAAATGCCAAACCCAAATGCACGCTGGTTTTTTACCATTGCTATTTCAGTGTAAGAAACACTGCCGCTTACTTCTGTTGCCTTTATACGGTAGAAGCAAGTGCCTGAACCCAGGGCTGCATCGGTAAAGGCATAATTATTTATAGGCAATTGCCTTCCGTTCAAAACAGCTAAATCAGTAAATGCCCTGCCATCAGTGCTTTTTTGAACAGTGTATTTTACGGTGCCAATTTCAGAAGATGCAATCCATTTTAACGTGCAGGTATTGTTGTTTGCAGTTGCTGTAAAGCTGGAAATTTTTACAGGCACTACGCCAATAGTTGCTATTACACAACCACCTGTGGCTCCAATTATATTTGATGCATACACTAATGGAGTATTACAAGGCACACATGTAAATGCATCGCCTACGCCAGGCCCGCCCAATGAGCCGGAAATAACTGTGCTGGTGATGATGGAAAGAGGTGTGCCACCATAGATATTTACAAGCACTCCCTCAGGCCAGCCCAACAGCAATACGCCGCAACCGCTTGGGCATTGTGGGTAAAGGCTTTGATAAG
>CAYRRL010000619.1:0-1782 GCA_964426665.1 uncultured Ferruginibacter sp.
CTGTTGGCAAAATGGATGAAGCCAAAGACATAATGCCCGGCGAGCCTTATGATTGCCCTACCAAACCTTTTGGCGGCGATGGCGATTATATCTGGCGCCCTGACAGTAAAAGCATCATCTACGTTACTAAAAAGAAATATGGAAAAGATTATGCAACAAGCACCAACACTGATTTGTATGAATACAATATTGAAACCGGCAAAACAACCAATCTAACAGAAAGCAATAAAGGATACGACCTCTCTCCTGCCATCAGCAGCAACGGCACACTGGCATGGCTGCAAATGAAAAGGGATGGGTACGAAAGCGATAAAAATGATATTGTTGCCTCTACCGGTCTTGGCACAGTAAACCTTACCGGGCATGACGCCCGCATTCATGTGCAGGGTTTTAAATGGGGCAATGATGGAAAGCATGTTTATTTTTGGGCGCCCATTAACGGTACCGAACAGTTGTTTGAAGTGGATTATACCGGTGCCACAATGAAACTGCCTGAAATACGCCAAATAACAAAAGGCGATTTTGACATTACCGGCATTGTGGGGCAAAGCGGCAATACATTAATTGTATCAAGAGTAGACATGAACCACTCTGCAGAATTGTTTTCAGCAGATATTGCTACCGGCAACATGAAACAGCTTACGCATGTGAATGATAATATTTACAAAAACATTGGCCTATGCAAAACTGAAAGGCGGTTTGTAACTACTACCGATGCAAAAAAAATGCTGGTGTGGGTTATTTACCCGCCAAATTTTGACAGCACAAAAAAATACCCAGCACTATTGTATTGCCAGGGAGGGCCACAGTCACCCTTAACCCAAATGTATTCTTTCCGCTGGAACTTCCAGTTGATGGCATCGCAAGGCTATATTGTGATAGCGCCTAACCGCCGGGGCATGCCCGGGCATGGCACGCAATGGAACGAAGCCATCAGCAAAGACCATGGGGGCCAGGCCATGAGGGATTACTTAATAGCCGTGGACGAAATAAGCAAGGAAAAATATGTTGACGCAAACAGAAGAGGCTGTGTGGGCCCGAGCTATGGCGGCTACAGCGTGTATATGCTGGCAGGTATGCACCACAACCGTTTTAAAACCTTTTTTGCACACGATGGCATTTTTGATATGCGTAGCATGTATGGCACTACCGAAGAATTGTTTTTTGTGGACTGGGATTGGGGCGGCCCTTACTGGGACAAAGAAAATATTTCAGCGCAACGAAGCTACAACAGGCAAAACCCAATTAACTTAATAACAGAATGGAATACCCCAATAATGATTGTGCAGGGCGGCAAAGATTACAGGGTGCCTGTTGAACAGGGGCTGCAGGCTTTTCAGGCAGCACAGTTGCGTGGCATTAAAAGCAGGCTGCTGTATTTGCCTGATGAAAACCATTGGGTGCTTACGCCGCAAAATGCACTGGTATGGCAGCATGAATTTTTTAAATGGCTGGCGGAAACATTGCCGGCTAAAAAATAAACCGGGGTTTATAAAACCAATGCAGCGGCGTATTAATTCTTTACAACATCAAACAGGGCTCTTTTAAATTGCGCCAATTCCCTGCCGGCATAATATTTTTGCTTGTAATATACTTGTGTTGCCAGCACGGCGCCATCCTGTGTTTTTATCAACAGGCCTTCGGGTTCTTTATAAACAATAGTTTCGTTCGCTATGCTATCATCCCATTGAGCTGGTTTTGCTTCTGTAATATAAAAATGCCGGAAGCCCTTGCAGATGTACGCAGCACCCAGGCCCCAGGAACTGCAGGCCCTTATTTTTC
>CAYRRL010000620.1:0-1781 GCA_964426665.1 uncultured Ferruginibacter sp.
CCCTGGTGAATTAGTTGGTAAAATGCATGTTGCCCATTTGTGCCAGGCTCGCCCCATATTACAGGGCCTGTGCTGTAAGAAACTTTATTGCCATTCCTGTCTACATACTTGCCATTGCTTTCCATATTGCCTTGCTGGAAGTAGGCGGCAAAGCGGTGCATGTATTGGTCGTAGGGGAGGATGGCTTCAGTTGTTGTCCCAAAAAAATTGCTGTACCATAATCCAATCAATGCCATCAGCACCGGGATGTTTTTTTCAAATGGCGCATACCTGAAATGTTCGTCCATGTCATAAGCGCCTTTCAGCAGTTCTTCAAAATTATCATAGCCAATAGTGAGGGCGATTGATAAACCAATTGCACTCCACAAGCTATAGCGGCCGCCTACCCAATCCCAAAACACAAACATGTTTTCCGGGTCAATACCAAATTGTACCACTTCTTTTTCATTTGTGCTGAGTGCCACAAAATGTTTGGCAATATGTGCTTCATCTTTTCCTTCTTTTAAAAACCATTCTCTTGCAGTGTGTGCATTTGTCATGGTTTCCTGTGTGGTAAATGTTTTGGAAGCGATTAAGAACAGAGTTTCTTCTGCATTTACCTTCTTCAGCGTTTCTGCTATATGTGTGCCATCCACATTGCTTACAAAATAAGTTTGTATGCCCTCCACCCGGTAAGGCTTCAGTGCCTCTGTTACCATCACCGGCCCAAGGTCGCTTCCGCCAATACCTATATTTACAATGTATTTTATTTTTTTTCCGGTATGCCCTTTCCATTCGCCACTGTGTATTTTGTGGCAGAAGCTTTTCATTTGCTGCTGCACTGCCTGTACATCAGGCATTACATCCTTCCCATCTGTTACAACTGGTTTGCCGCTAAAATTCCTCAATGCTGTATGCAGCACAGCCCTGTTTTCTGTAGCATTAATTTTTTCGCCGGCAAACATGGCTTTTATTGCAGCGGGCAGGGCACATTCATTTGCCAATTGTATAAGCAGGCCAATTGTCTTTTCAGTAATAATATTCTTGGAATAATCAAACAGTAAGTCTCCTTGTGTGATGTGAAGCACATTGAACCTGTTTTTATCGGCAAACAAATCTTTTAAATGCCTGCCTTTTATTTCTGTATAATGCTGCTGCAATGCCTGCCAGGCCTGGGTTGTAGTGGGATTAGTGTTAGGGAGCATTCATTTTAGTTTTGATGGCCGCTAAGATAGAACATCTTTACTGTGGCGCACAACCTAAATGTGAAAGAAACAGGAAGGATCATTAAACAGTTTCTGTTAACAACTTGTTTTTAAAAAATATTGCAGAAAAATTTGCTGCTAAATGTTAATACTGCTACTTTAGCACAGCGCAAATTAATTTTTTGAATTAACTGCTGTAATCCCCACACCTTCTGCAAGCAAACGATTATTGAACAAAACCTATCCATTTCCTGCAACGGTTGTTGTGATTGACCATCATCAAAAAAAATTAAAAACCAAAACACGTTTTATGCGGAAAATCTATTCGCTATTGCTTGCACTGCTGCTTTTTGCCGGTGTAAAAATCAATGCACAAATTAGTGTGTCAGGTGGTACTGGGCTTGCAGCCACGTATGCTTCCTTTACACAAGCTGGCGGTTTGTTTGCGGCAATAAATGCCACAGCACAAACAGGAAACAATATTGTAGTTACCTTAACAGGTAATACCACTGAAGACGGGGCCAACTCTCTTAATGCTGGTGCCTGGGCAAGCATCAATATTACACCAACTGGTGGCGCAACCCGGACGGTATCCGG
>CAYRRL010000621.1:0-1774 GCA_964426665.1 uncultured Ferruginibacter sp.
GCAATGGGGATTGTACGCAACCCGTCATCCAATGCTTATGCCGAATGTTCAATAGATATTGATTTGCACCTTAATGCCGGCGATAAGATTTCAATAAATGTTTTCCAGTCAAATTCAGGGAGCCTTAGCGCCACTTCTTACTGGTCACCCAATCCTTATCAAAGCTGGTTTGCAGGCCATCTTGTTGCGGCAGATTAAGTATTGATTAAATACGGCCTGTACAAAACGTTTCATTTTAAATCTAACACACTTCATTCTAAAATCAACCAGCCTTAACTGATTAAGATTTTTTTCATCAGCATACTGTTTCATTTTTACAGCACAAAACAAAAACTCATGAAAAAAATTTCCCTGCTTCTGTTATCATCCATTGCAACTGCATTATCATTTGCACAAAACAATATCGGCATCGGCACCACCACACCAGCAGCAAGTGCATTGCTTGATGTAAGCAGCACCACAAAAGGTTTATTGATTCCAAGAATGACAGGTGCACAACGCACTGCCATCGCATCGCCGGCTACAGGCTTAATAGTATTTGATACCGATACAAAAACATTGTGGGCTTATGACGGAGCTGCCTGGAAAAATTTGAACGCTGGCAGTGGTGGCGGCGGTTTATCATTGCCATTTGCAGGAACGGATGCTTCAGCAGAATCATTTAAAGTAACTAATACATTAAGTACAGGCACTGCTATTTATGGAAAGGTAACGAGTATCAATCCAAACTCTTATGGTGTTTTAGGAGAAGGCACAGGCGGTTCATCTGTTGGCGTGAGAGCAAAAAACACTAGTGGCTTTGCTATATATGCAGATGCAACGCCTATCGGAACACTAAGTCCAGTAATAAAAGGTATAAGCAACAGTGCTACGCTTGGCGTAGGTGTTATGGGGGAATCAAACGGGGTGAATGGAAGAGGCGTATATGGTTCGAGTCTTGCGGGAATTGCGGTGGAAGGGTATGGTAATAATGCAGGGAGTATTGGAGTAAAAGGTAATTCGCTGGCAGGAACAGGTGTAAAAGCATACAGCTTTTCCGGAACTGCTTTGGATGTTGAAGGCAATTTGAAAATTAGCGGGGGTAATACTAACCCAAGTAATGGCGCTGTTTTGACAAGCGATGTTGCAGGAAATGCAATATGGAAACAACCTGCAAAGGTTGCTTTTCATGCAGCAGATGGCAGCACCACAGCTTACCTTCTGGACAATGCGGAAACAATTGTTCGTTTTCCAAACGAACAATATGATGCAGGAGGCAATTTTAATATTCAAGGCGCTGCATCAAACCCAAATGCCTTTGTGGCGCCGGTATCTGGTTACTACCATTTTGACCTGACTTTGACAGTTAGCTTAAACTCCCTGGTATATAATATTTATGCCAGCTACTGTAAGTTGAGAAAAAATGGCGTTTCAGTTATGTATATAGGGGGGGCTGCAATAAATACTGCTGCTGGCAGCGACGTATACTACTCAATTAGCCAGGGTTTGCACCTCAATGCCGGGGATGTGATAACAGTAATTGCATACCAAGCTAATGAGTCCGATATTGCTGCTAGTTGCGGCAATCAATATTTCTCCGGGTTTCTTGTTTTTGCAGATTAAAATAATACTGCCGGCTGAATGTTTATTTCCACGCTTTCATTTACAGGCTGATGTACAAAAAGAATAAAGTAATGATAAGAATAATTGTATATGCTTCTGTCGCCTTAATTTTTGCCGGCTGCCTTGATAAATACACCCAGTATGGCGTTGCTGCTGTTCCTGCCATTAGCGA
>CAYRRL010000622.1:0-1773 GCA_964426665.1 uncultured Ferruginibacter sp.
GTATTTTGCCACCAGTTTTGATTTGGCATTGATAGCATCAATTTCATTCTGCTGCAACACATCCATGCGGCTTCGTGGCGCACACAGCATGGTATGCACCAATGGTGTCGGTATGCCTTTTTCATTCAGCATTGTTACCAATGCTTCGCCAATGCCCAATTGTGTTATCAAATCTTCTGTTTTATAAAATTCTGTTTCAGGATAGTTTTCTGAAGTTTGTTTGATAACCTTTCTGTCAGCCGCAGTAAAGGCACGCAGGGCATGCTGCACTTTCATGCCCAATTGCGCCAGCACGCTTGCAGGCACATCCATTGGGTTTTGTGTGCAAAAGAAAATGCCAATGCCTTTGGAGCGTATCAATTTGATAATAGTTTCTATCTGTTGCAGCAAAGCGCTGCTGGCTTCCTGGAATATTAAATGTGCTTCATCAATAAACATCACCAGTTTGGGTTTGTCCAGGTCGCCTTCTTCAGGGCACACGGCGTATAATTCCGCCAGCATCTGCAACATAAACGTAGAGAAGAGTTTGGGCCTGTCCTGCAAATCAGTAACACGTAGCACATTTATTATGCCCCGCCCTTGCTGGTCAATACGCATCAGGTCTTCCACTTCAAAACTTTTTTCGCCAAAAAAATTATCAGCGCCCTGTTGCTGCAGCTCTATCACTTTACGCAAAATTGTGCCCGTGCTGGTAGTGGATACCTTACCATAAGTTTTTTCTAATTCCGCTTTGCCTTCATCGCTTACATACTGCAATACTTTGATAAAATCTTTTAAATCGAGCAAAGGCAATTTTGTGTCATCGCAATACTTAAATATCATCGCCACAAAGCCAGCCTGTGTATCATTTAATTCTAAAATCTTGCTTAACAATACTGGCCCAAATTCACTTACGGTTGCCCTCAAGTGCACACCATCTTTTCCTGTAAGCGTTAGCAACTCGGCGGGGAATAATGCAGGCGTATAAGTAAGGTTCAGTTTTTGATAGCGTTCATTTACTTTATCGTTGGCAGCGCCCATGGCAGCAATGCCGCTCAGGTCGCCTTTTATATCCATCACTAATACCGGCACGCTTGCATCGCTCAGCATTTCGCTTATCATCTGCAGTGTTTTGGTTTTGCCGGTTCCCGTAGCGCCTGCAATCAAGCCGTGCCGGTTCATTGTTTTTAATGGAAGGCACACTTTTGCGTCAGCGATTGTTTCGCCATCTAAAACACCAGCGCCAATCTGCACTGCTTCGCCTTTAAAAGTGTAGCCATCTTTTACTGCCTGTATAAATGCGTCTTTGTTTGCCATCGGTAAAAAAATTTCCCGAAAGGTACAAATGTGATAGTAATAGAATAAACGATTTTTGAACAATAACCAGCCCACAACATTTAATGCTTTTGCCGCCTGTCAAAATTCAATAATTGTATTTATCCATAATACTTAATCTCCCTACTTTTGGCGCTCAAACGAAAATTATGAAACTGATCATTACTTCCTTATCCTTTTTGGCTTTGGCAATTGGAGCCATGGCGCAAAAAGTGGCTTTTACAGAATACGATTTAAAAAACGGGCTGCATGTGGTGCTGCACCAGGACAAAAGTGTGCCTGTAGTGGCAGTGTCCGTAATGTACCATGTGGGCAGCAAAGACGAGCAAACCAACCGCACTGGCTTTGCACACTTTTTTGAGCACCTGCTTTTTGAAGGCAGCGACAACATCAAGCGTGGCGAATTCATGAAGCTGGTGAGCAGCAATGGCGGGCAAAACAATGCTAATACCACACAAG
>CAYRRL010000623.1:0-1773 GCA_964426665.1 uncultured Ferruginibacter sp.
TATTTAAAATTTGGGTATGTAACCGCATCTGCTGTATGTTCAGGATATGCAACCGTGTAAATAAGGTCGCCGTGAACGCTGCTAAGCGCTGGCGGCGTTGATTGTATTGTGTAACTCATAGTTTGTCGGGCAATGTTTTAATAATGTCTATTGCTAATGCAGCGCCTAATCTTTCCTGTATCTTTTGGCTTGTTGTTTCAATGGCACGGTTAAGGAAACCGGATGGCTTTATGCCGTATCTTTTAATATTTACCGCCGCACCCCATGCCGCAGCCTTTGAATTATTAGCCGTTTTTATTTCATGCTTAGAAACAGCGCTGTATTTTTTTGTGATAGTGGATTTCTTTCGTGCCTTGTTGATACTTCTTTGCAGGGCAGCAATCATGGCAGGGGATGGGTTTTCGCTTTTAAACTGATACAAACCATCGCCGCTTCTTGTACCCTTTACGCCATCATTTACAAATTGCAGGTAGTAAGCCATCAGCATATCAACAGTAAGGACATTGCCGTTTTGTTCAGGGTTTTGCAGTTCTATTGATGCGGAGCCTTCGCCAGTGGATATATGGTTGCCGTTGATTAAGTTAGCCTGTGTTTCTTCTACTAACTCGCCAGCCAGTAAAAGCAATTCGGTAAATGTTTCCTTTGGCTGCAAAACGGATTTATCTTCCCCGAGATTATCGAAGAAGCCTTCTGCCAATGCTGCCGCTTGCTGCTTGTTGATGCTCACAAGCGTAAATATTGATTTGGGGTATTTGTTTTTGGGCAACAAAAAACCCCGGCTGTTACGCCAGGGCTTTGCCCGTACCGGCTGAAAGTTTATGTTGATAGTGTAAAGCCTGTCTTGACATTTACGCCCATCACTTCAAAAACTTGCCCGTTACTACTTGTATAGTAAAGTTTCCCATCAGCCGATACAATCAGGCATTGGGAAAGTTCCATTTATGCAATATACAAAAAACCCGGCTAAGAATAGACCAGGCGTGTCCTATGAAAACCAAAAGTACTCTACCATATTGAAATCTCCGACATCTGCCCTGCCGTCTGCCATTTGTGCCATGCCAATCCCAACGCCATTACGCAATCATCATGTAAACCGGACGGCGCCGAATACTTTACCCCGGTTCGTGTAAATTGATATTCAAAGTTGCTCAACTCGTCAGGGATATTCCCTTCAGGGAATGTTATCCTTCTTTGCTGAATACCCAACGCCAGCCCTTCCATTAACTGCTGTTTGCTTCGGCTTGTAAAGTGGAATAACTCCACTTCCCTTATCCGTGCAATATCTTCGCCCACCGGGTCGCCAACGCCTGTACTATCTAACGCAATGGGTGCTGATGGCAGGTTAACTATTGCCTGTGCTGTTTGGCGCCAATCCTTTTGGAAACGTTCAAAGTAACAAACAGACCCGTTTCTATCCAGCCCAATTATTACCGTGTAATCAAAAGACTTTGCCAAATCCACACCAAAGCAAACTGCTGGCGCCGTTGATATTGGGTAAGTGCATTGGTTGATATATGCCAGCCCAAATGGGTTTGCCGTATTTTCTAAGAACTCTGCAAGGTATTCCTGATTAAATGCCGCCTCGGGCAAATCCCTTTTTGCATCGTCAATCTCTGCCGGGTCAATGTATGGGTTTGTGTAAGTTGACATTTGCCAGCTTGCCCAATTAGGTTCGCCTGTTTTGCCCCGGCTGAATAATTTGTAAAAATCATTCTTCCCTTTTGGTGTTGACATAAACCAGGCATCGCCTTTTAAATCGGATAGCGTTGCCCT
>CAYRRL010000624.1:0-1767 GCA_964426665.1 uncultured Ferruginibacter sp.
AAATTCGTATGCATTATTTGTCCTTGCTTCTTCTGATGTTACACTGATGCCCCATTCATTGTCCTGCACCAAATAAATAATTGGCAACTGATGCAAGGCTGCAAACTGAAATGCCTCACTCACTTCCCCCTCCGTTACAGACGCATCGCCCAAAGAGCAAACCACTACCTGCTTGGCATGGCCCAAATCAGTGTTTATTTTTTCCAGGTATTTTATTCCTTGAGCAATGCCTGTTGTGGGTATGGCTTGCATGCCTGTGGCGCTGCTTTGATGAATAATAGTTGGCTTATCATTGCCACGGTAGTTGGGATGGTTGTAATATTCCCTGCCCCCCGTAAAAATATCTTCTCCCTTTGCCAGCAGCTGCAGCATCAAAGTGTATGGGGAAAACCCCAGCCCAAGCATCATGCTTTCGTCCCTGTAGTAAGGGCTTACATAATCGCACGGCTGCAATTGAAAAGCTGTTGCTAATTGTATCGCTTCATGGCCACGGGATGTGGAGTGTACATACTTGCAGGTTTGCCGGTTGTTTTCATAAGTTGCTGCCATCGCTTTAGCAGCGCACATCAAGTCAAATGCTTTAAGCAGCACATCGTTTGTAAGCATGTTTCAAAAGTAGCAGATAAAGGGAAATTGAAAAAAAATTATAGCACTGGCATCGCTTATGATTATAATCACGTTTTATTTAGCGCCATCACATATCTTTGCGTAAAATGTTTAAGCATACAGCCACCATATTGCTGTTACTTGCTTTCGCTGCACAAATTTTCAGCAAGGCATTTATTGTAGCTGGTTATTATGCCAATACTGCTGCGTATGCAAAAAACTGCGAAAACAAGGCAAAACCCAAAATGCACTGCAACGGCAAATGCCAGATGATGAAAAAGCTGAAGCAGGAAGAAAACAAAGACAAACAAAACCCTGAAAGAAAGCTTGATGGCAAAGATGAAGTGCTTTCTTCTAAGTCTTTTTACGCTTTAGTGCCTTTTAAATTTATCCCCCTTAAAAAAGAATACCCCTCTTTATCTACTGGCAGTGCTATCGAAATGCCCCGGTCAATTTTCCATCCGCCCGGTTGCAATGCGTAAGCAAGCATCTTCATTTTTAATGCATAGTATTATGCAGTGCTGTTTCCTCATTTAAAATTTTATACAATGGTACGCCAGTTACACAGGCTTCCCCTAGTAAAGAGTGTGCAAAAAGGCATACAAGCTGTGCTTGTGCTTATTGCTGCTGCTATCCTTCTTATTAATTACGAATACATTACTCATTTTTTTAAAAATTTTTAAATACAATCTTACAATGAAAAATATATTTATCACTGCACTGGCAGCTTTTGCTATTTTATCCTCATGTAAAAAAGAAACTGTTTCACAATACGACAATACAAAAAAAGCCGAACTGTCAGTTGAGTTTGACAATATCGCCGGCTCGTCTGACCTTGCGTTAAATACCGGCAATTACACAAACTCTTCAGGCGAAGCTTTTAATGTAACCAAGCTTAAATACTATGTAAGCAACTTTAAACTTACCAATGTAAATGGCACGGTATATACAGTGCCGCAGGAGAGTTGTTATTTTTTGATTGATGAAAGCGATGAAAACACACATGAGCCAATAATAATGGTGCCTGAAGGCGAATACAAAACACTCACTTTTACATTGGGGGTTGACAGCCTTAGGAACACAAAGGACATCAGCCAGCGCACAGGCAACCTGGACCCCACTGGCGCAGGCGCTGATATGTACTGGAGCTGGAACAGTGGT
>CAYRRL010000625.1:0-1766 GCA_964426665.1 uncultured Ferruginibacter sp.
ATTTCAAAATTAGTATCCGCAGAAAAAGTCATCCTTATCTCCAGTATCCCTTCTTATAAACAATTGCCCTGGTGGATGAAGGCTGCCGGCAAACTAAAACTTAATAAGATACTCCCCATCCGTTCTTATACCAATACACTGGAACCCGTACAGAATTATTTTATGGGTGCTAAAACAAAGGATGAATTGGCCATTGTGCGCCATTACAGAAAAAATGTAGAACAGGGTTTGCTTGACTGGTCAGTTGATGCCATCCTCAATTGGAAGAATGACTGGCAGCCGCCCAACCTTTTGCGTATACATGGCGATGCTGACAGGATATTCCCTTTTAGAAAAACACAATCCGGTTTTGTTGTAAAGGGCGGCACACATTTTATGATTTTCAGCAGGGCAAAGGAAGTGAACCAATGCCTGGCATCTATTGCAAATTAATGCCTGTTTGCGCCATTAATATTCTCTCCTCAAAATTTATTTTCTTAAAATATTTTTGTATTTTGACCCTGGATGATATAATAGTTCCCCTTTCATCCCTGTGAAGCAATTCACTTTACTTCCTTGTTTTTAATCCTGCCTGTGTATTCCGCTTTATGAATGCTGCAGAAAAGAGTGCCCCTTTATTTTATTTATAACTTAAAAATTTTAAGCTATGAAAAAATTTATGTTTCCAGTGATGTTTGCCTGCCTGCTTTGCTCATGCAGGTCTATTGAAGAGGTTGAAGCTACTGCAGCCGCCGGAAAGGCCAATTTGGTTGGCGGAAGTTATGTAGACCCATTGGGTGTACACGTTAGCATTGGCGCTAAAATATTAGCCCCAAATAAAAACTCGTCTGTAAGGGCAGCGCTTGGTTATTCCATGCAAGGGGGCAATTACAAAGACCCTGCTTATACCGGAACGGTAAAGACATCTTACCTTACATTGCCTCTTTTGTATACCTATGAAAGCGATAAAGGTTTCTATGGTGAAATTGGTTTGCAGCCTGCTTTGTTGCTTAGTGCAAAAGACAAAGGTAAAACAACCTTTGGCTTTGAGTATGATGACGATTATAAAGATTCTGTAAACAAGATAGATGTAGGTATCCCTGTTGGTGCTGGCTATTGTTTTAAAAATGGCTTTGGTATTGGGGTAAGGGCAACATACGGCCTTATAAAAGTTGAAAAGGGCAATACCGAAACCGTCCATAATTTTGTAATTGCTGCAATAGTCCGTTACCGTTTTAATTTGGGCAAAAAGAAATAATCCATCTTGCTTCTTTGAATATCTATTATAAACCGGGCGTAACCCGGTTTTTTGTTTTTGCAATGTTATCCATCAAAAATAAAATACTTAATTTACCAGCTTGTAAACCAACACTCACATGCCTAACTCCTTATTCCGCACAAAAAAAATATCCAGTATTTTAAATGAAGGCAGCGATGGTGCACATGGCACTCATGGGCTGCACAGGGTGCTTACAGTAAAAGACTTAACATTTTTTGGCATCGCTGCCATATTGGGTGCAGGCAGTTTCAGCAGCCTTGGCGGTGCTGTGTTTAATGGCGGCCCCGGCGTGGTGATATTATTTATTATCACTGCCATTGCCTGTGCTTTCACCGCATTTTGTTATAGCGAATTTGCCAGCCGCATACCGGTTGCAGGCAGTGCATACACCTATGCCTATGCCAGTTTCGGCGAATTGTTTGCATGGGTAATCGGCTGGGCATTGATAATGGAATACAGCATTGGCAATATTTATGTGGCTTTTAGCTGGAGCGATTACTTTACTTCT
>CAYRRL010000626.1:0-1764 GCA_964426665.1 uncultured Ferruginibacter sp.
ACTTTTAGCGGCAGCCTCAAACTCAATACCAGCAAGCTTTACAGAAGAAAAATAAATTAAAATCAGGCGCTTTTCCCCACTGTGTCTTTGTCCTTTACCAATACTAAATCGTTCATCTCAACCGTAATGGGGATTACCCCTAACTGCACAATCGCCTTTTTACCCCGTATTTCCTTCAGCACGCCCACTTGCCGGTTCTGCTTCATTTTCACTTTGTCGCCAACTTTTATTTCACCATTTACCTCAATAAATTTTTCATTTACCTTTTTCTCCTGTCCTTCTTTTATCATCTTCTCCTTCTGATTAAAAAGTAAAGCAGCAATCATCTTCACCACTTTGTCTTTGTCTTCTGCCTTGCGCCACTCAATCACCATAGCTTTAAGCCGGCGTTCCATATCTTTCAGGTAAGCAAATTTTTCTTCTGCAATTTTATTTTGATGCTTCAAGCGTTCCACCTCCTGCTTATGGCGCTCTTTGTCCATCACGTGCAGCATTTCTTTTTTCAGTGCCTCATTTTCCTTTAGCAACCTGCTCAATTCTTTTTTATCTGTGTCAATTTTCTGCAAGTCCTGCTCGGTTCGATTGAGTAATTTATCCAATGTAAAATGGCCATCATCCACCAGCTTCCTTGCTTTATCTATCAATCTTTTTTCCAGGCCAATCCTTTCTGCAATGGAAAAAGTATAACTGCTCCCCGGCTTGCCTGTAATCAGTTTATACATCGGCAGCAAATTTTTTTCATCGAACTGCATGGCTCCGTTGATGATGCCCGGCACTTTGTTCGCCATCACTTTTAAATTGAGGTAATGCGTTGTTACAATGCCAAACGAATGTTTATGCGCCAGTTCTTCCATTATCACTTCTGCAAAAGCACCGCCGAGGTTTGGGTCGCTGCCGCTGCCGAGTTCGTCAATGAAAAATAAAGTGCGGCCATTTGCATTTTCCATGAAGTGCTTCATGTTTTTTAAATGCGATGAATAAGTGCTCAACTCAAATTCCAAACTCTGTGTATCGCCAATATGAATCATGATTTGTTTGAAAATACCCATCTCGCTATCTGCATGAACAGGCACTAACAAACCACTTTGCAGCATCAATTGCAGCAAGCCAACAGTTTTTAATGTAACGGTTTTGCCTCCTGCATTCGGGCCACTGATAACTAGAATCCTGCTCTTTTCATTCAATGATAAATCAACAGGGATAGTTGGCTTGTTATTGTTTTGGTTGTACAGCAACAGTAATGGGTGATAAGCATTGATGAGTTTTATATGTGCCTTATCAAACAACTGTGGATAGTTGCCGCCAACTGCTATTGCCAGTTTTGCTTTGGCATAAATAAAATCAAACTCGCCGGCTATATCAAAATATGCCTTCAGCAAAGCAGCATACACACTCAGTTGCTCCGTTAACTTTCTTAATATCCTGTATACTTCTTTGCTCTCTTCATTCTCCAATGAAAAAATTTCATTGTTGAGTTCTGTTGTTTCTTCCGGCTCGATAAAAGTAGTGCGGCGGCTATCGCTTTCACCGTGCAGCACGCCCTTTATCATTCGTTTTTGTTCTGCAAACACGGCCAGCACACGGCGGCCATTCATAAAGCTTTCTTCAATGTCTGCTAAATAGCCTTGCTTATTTAGTTTACCAACGATTTTGTCAAACACTCTCCGCAATTCATTCCGCTTGCGGAACAGTTTCATCCTTATCTCAGCCAATGCTTCGCTGGCGCTGTCTTTTACATGGCCTGTTTCATCCAGCACATCATTG
>CAYRRL010000627.1:0-1744 GCA_964426665.1 uncultured Ferruginibacter sp.
CAATCTGCACTACGCTTTCAATACTGTTGCTGCGGCTTTTGCCCCTTGCCATTGGTATAGTGCAGAAAGAACAATTGTAATCGCAGCCGTCCTGCACTTTTAAAAATACCCTTGTTCGGTCATTGATAGAATGGGATGCGGTGAAAATGTTTACATCTTCAATATCGCAACTGCATATTTTGGCGCTGTCGCCCTTGGTTATTTCTTTAAGGTGTTGGGCAATATTGAATTTTTCTGCAGCGCCCAATACTAAATCCACGCCGGGTATCTCAGCAATTTCTTTTGGTTTTAGTTGTGCATAGCATCCAGTAACCACTACCATTGCCTCCGGGGCTTTGCGCTGTATCCTCCTCACAAGTTGCCTGCATTCTTTGTCTGCATTTTCAGTAACAGAACAGGTGTTGATGACGTACACATCTGCCAGTTCATCAAATTCCTTTTTCTCAAAGCCGTCATTTTCCAGCAACCTGCCAATAGTGGAGGTCTCTGAAAAATTAAGCTTGCAGCCAAGCGTGTGTAATGCCACTGTCTTTTTCATCGCCTGCAAAGATAAGAAGGCAAACGGGCAAATATTGCCTGTTTGCTGCCTGGCAAAGAGGCGATTATCAAAACAGCCATATCAATCAATCCCGATGGCTATCGGGAAATCATCATTAAAAAAATAACCCCGAATTAAAATAACCCGCCGCTTTGCCGCCTTCCCGGCAAAAAACTACATTCGCAAATAAAAAGCAGAGTGAAAAAATACGCACCCTTTATTGTCCTTGCGCTGGCAGCATTGCTGTTGTTTTTTATAAAACATAACCAGCGTGGAAGCAACGCTGACCAGCATATTGAAAAAACAGCCAATGCCGTAAACAGCAATGAGGGTTTTAGCCGTGCGCCTGATAGCATTATTTATACAAAACATTCAAGGTGCAGGATGGAGTGCAGGCACATTACGGAGGAGGAAGTGAAAGAAATATTGCAAACAGGGGAAGTAGTGGCCAATAAGGTTGAAGAAGACAGCAGGGGGAAAACTTATCCAATAGACGGCCGTACAAAGGAGGATAAAATGGTGAGGATAGTGGTGGCGCCCAAAAGGAATAATTTAGTAATAGTAACAGTGATTGACCTTGACAATGATTGGCCCTGCGGCGACTGCAAATAAAGCAAGGTTCATAAACTGTTAAATACACGAATGGCTTTGCAATAAGAAATACAGATACTTACCTTTACTTTTGTGAAAACAACAGGATAAGTGAGATAGCATAATTTTCTTTGTGGACTGGGTATGAAAATAAAATCTTTTCTGGCAAAACCATTTGCCGGCTACATATACAAGCAGATAAAAAAAGGAATGGAAACAGCGGTTGCAGACCAGCAATCCATTTTCAACAGCCTGATAAAAAATGCTGCAAAAACCGAATTTGGAAAAGATCATAACTTCCCTTCTATTAAATCGTATGAAGACTTTGTAAAGCAGGTGCCTGTAAGAGACTATGAAGCATTCAGGCCTTATATAGAAAAAATAAAACAGGGCAAGCATAATGTTTTGTGGAAGGGGCAGCCCATTTATTTTGCAAAAACAAGCGGCACCACCAGCGGCGTTAAGTATATACCCATTTCAAAGGATTCTATTGACAACCATATCAACACGGCAAGGAATGCATTGCTTTGCTATATGGCCGAAACAGGCAACACAAAATTTGCCGATGGGAAACTTATTTTTTTAAGCGGATCGCATGAGCTGGAAAGGATTGGT
>CAYRRL010000628.1:0-1736 GCA_964426665.1 uncultured Ferruginibacter sp.
GCCAACGGCGACCCGAAGGCGAACAATGAAGATACCAGCCAGAGCCAATGGCAAAGACCCGAGTGCCACTATAACGATAATAAACAGGACGCCTGCCTAAATGCCTGCTGAAAACAAAAGAAGGGATAGAAGGCAAAGGAAAATTAGAAAGGCTGAATGGACAAACTGCCAAATGGCGACTGGTGATGATACGAAGCTGCTTTTGCATAATAGTGATTTTTTATAAGCATCTCTCCAGCGAAGGCAGAAAAAAAACCAAAAGGAAACGGAATAAAAGATGGCTTTGTGTGCCGGGTCTGTGTTTATGCCGTAGTCTTTTGGTTTTTTTGTCAGGTCTGTGCGGTGGGCTGCCGTAGCTATTTTTGCTGTATAAAAAACACATTGGCAAAAGCTGTATCAATTCAACACATAAGCATGAGTGTTATGTTCCATTGTTTTGCAATTGGATTCTTTTCCAAACGTCAATCAGCTAAATAATGGCTAAAATCGCCTGAACCATTAGCTGCATTAGAGAACTGATTTGTATTGAGCTTTGTAATAAAATTTATTTTACAAAGAAAAAAGAGAAAAAAAGAAAGCATCTCCATCAGGCGGCGTAGCTAAAAAAACAAGGAGGAACGGAATAAATGATGGCTTTGTGCGGTGGGGCTGTGTTTATGCCGTAGTTCCTTGTTTTTTTTAAGCATAGGGGCTGTGCCAGCCGACTAACTTGCTGCCTTTTTTTTATGAAAATCAGCTAACTCCAATTCATAAATCTTATTCAAAATCACAGATAAATATTCATGTGTTTCGAAATAATCAGAAATTATCTGGTCATCAATCAGTGCATATTCTACTTTTTTTTCTTCATTTTCATATTGGATAGTCGGAGTAAAATCAGGATAACTTAAATAAAGTAACCCATGAGTATATTTATTTCTATCAGTAATAAAATTGAAAAATGTTTTTGTAAAATTTTTAAGTTTTTCGTTTGTATTAATTTCATCAATCTGCATGAATTTATTATCAGCTTTTAAGACTTCACTTAGCAGATTTCTTGCATTCATGTAATCCAGTTTATTTAATGTCTTGTACTTGTCGCCAAATTTTGCTGGGTCTTTATCAGAAAAATATAAACCAAGAAAGCTATCTAAAGATGAATTTAAAGATTCAGCAAAATGAGAGCATTTGCCCATCTTCGCTTGATAATATTCTTGTTTATCATACTTATCTTTTGTATATGATTTTGGGTCAATTGGAAGAATAAACTTACCGTCTTTGTCCTTTTCTTTTAATTCAACAAAAACACCTACTCTTCTAATTTCTGATACCCCTCTATTATTCGTTGCCTTATGGTCCATATATGAAGTAACGACCATGTTATTTTCTAAATCAACATTAATGACCTGGGGCCTTTTGGGATTAGTCATGCATATAAAATTTAGATACAAAGGTAGGATATGTGTGTTGGCAAAAGGTAATAGCGCCTGCGGCCAAAAAGAAGTATGGCCGTGTGGCACACTTGTCCACACTGTAGCGTGGGTGGCGAGCCGCCATAAGGCACTGGAGAGAGGAACGAACGGAAGTGCCTGCGAGCACCCATGAGGGGGCAGCAGTAAAGTGGCAGCCCCTTTTCAGGCCAATGTAAAAGAAGCCGAGCCAAGGGGCTGACAACGATGCTGCCTCCATAGGAAGCCGCCGCAGTAAATTTCCCGTCAGGGTACGGAGGCGGCTGAACTATGCAAGTGAACCTTAGC
>CAYRRL010000629.1:0-1716 GCA_964426665.1 uncultured Ferruginibacter sp.
CCACTCAATAGTTGCAGGCGGCTTGCTGCTGATATCGTACACCACACGGTTGATGCCCCTTACGTTATTGATAATTTCATTGGAAATATTGGCTAAGAAATCATAAGGAAGATGTGCCCAGTCTGCCGTCATGCCATCAACTGATGTAACAGCCCTGAGTGCTGCTGTGTATTCATAAGTACGTTCATCGCCCATTACGCCTACGCTTTTTACTGGCAGCAAGATGGTGCCGGCTTGCCAAACAGTTGCATAGAGATTGGATTTTTTAAGGCCATTTATGTAAATAGCATCAGCCTCCTGCAATAACCGTACCTTTTCTTCGGTAATTTCACCAAGTATCCTTATGCCAAGCCCGGGCCCGGGAAAGGGGTGGCGGTAAAGCACATCATGCGGTATGCCTAACTCAAGCCCTACTTTTCTTACTTCGTCTTTAAACAACAAGCGGAGCGGCTCTACAAGCGACAGCTTCATCGTATCTGGCAAGCCCCCAACATTATGATGCGATTTGATAGTGGCAGATGGCCCATGCACCGACAGCGATTCTATCACATCCGGTTAAATAGTACCCTGCCCAAGAAAATCTATATTTTCAATGCGGTGCGCTTCCTGGTCGAACACTTCAATAAAAGTGTTGCCAATAGCCTTCCGTTTGGCTTCGGGGTCTGTTTTGCCGGCAAGCTTTGTATAAAAATGCTCCTTAGCATCCACCCCCTTCACGTTTAGCCCCAGTTTATCGTACATGGCAAGCACTTCGGCATACTCATTTTTGCGCAGCACACCATTATCTACAAAAATGCCAAACAGGTTATCGCCAATGGCTTTGTGTATAAGCGTAGCGGCCACCGTGCTGTCAACACCGCCGCTAAGCGCCATTATTACCCTTTTGCTGCCAATCTTATTTTTTAATTCTTCAACTGTATCGCTGATAAAATGTGCTGGAGTCCAGTCTTGTTTGCAACCGCAAATATTAACAAGAAAATTTTTTAGGACTGTTTTGCCCTCTGTAGAATGGTATACTTCCGGGTGAAACTGCAAACCATACAAAGGCAGGCCGCCATCCCGCCTGAAAGCCGCCACAGGTATGCTTTCGGTTTTGCCTAAAATAGTAAAGCCGTTTGGCAATTCTTTTATCGTGTCGCTATGGCTCATCCAAACTTGTGAGTGCGCCGAAACGCCCTGTAACAAAATATCCTGCTGCAGTATTTCGAGTTTTGCCCTGCCGTACTCCCTTTTATCGCTTTTCTCAACACGCCCTCCAAACAATTTAGTAGTTAATTGCGCCCCATAACATACGCCCAGTACTGGCAGTTTTTCTGCCATGCTTTTTACATCTGCCAATAGGGCATCGGGCTGGTTTACTGAAAAGGGCGAGCCTGAAAGGATTATCCCCTTTAGCCCCGGGGCATATTCAATATTTTTATTGTAAGGTGTTATTTCGCAATAAACATTTGCTTCCCTTACTGCACGGGCTATTAGCTGTGTATATTGAGAGCCAAAATCAAGAATGAGAATTTTTTCCGTCATGGCTGCGAAGGTAGCATTGATTGGCTAATGAGTTGTAAGGGCTGAATTAAAAAGCTATTTTTATTTGTAGCAAAACATTGCAACCATTTAGGCGAGCAGGGAGTCATTCCGTACAAATTCAATGTGTTAACAGCAAAGAATTTTTTTTCAATGCAGTTTTTTTATACGATTTTTGAAACAAGTTATCCCGAT
>CAYRRL010000630.1:0-1713 GCA_964426665.1 uncultured Ferruginibacter sp.
AAACTTCATCCTTCCCCTCAAGCCACAATTTCACCAATTCTGTTGTGATGGATTTTGGCCTTTCCAGCGGGAAGCCCAGCGCCCTGTCCCAACAAAGGCTGGCCAATACACCCAATGCCCTTGAAACGCCAAACAGCACGGTGTAGAATTCGTATTCAACCATGCCGTAATGCACCAGCAATGCGCCGCTGTGTGCATCCACGTTAGGCCAGGGGTTTTTAATTTTTCCAAGTGATTGCAAAATAGGCGGAACAGATTCATAAATATTCCAAACTGTTTTTACCAATGGGTCGTCAGGCAAATGTTTTTTGCCAAACTCCATTTGAGCAGTAAAGCGTGGGTCGGTTTTGCGAAGCACGGCATGCCCATAGCCCGGCACTACTTTCCCTTCGCTCAATGTTTTCTTTACATATTCTTCAATCTGCGTTTTTGATGGTTCTTCCACACCAAGCTCTTCCCTCATTTCGAATATCCATTTTATAACTTCCTGGTTGGCCAGGCCGTGCAATGGGCCTGCAAGGCCATTCATGCCGGCAGCAAAAGAAAGGTATGGGTCGCTCAATGCAGAGCCAACTAAATGCGTAGTGTGTGCAGATACATTGCCGCCTTCATGGTCGGCATGTATCACCATATACAAGCGCATCAGTTCTTTAAAGCCTTCGTCTTCGTAGCCAAGCATATGGGCAAAGTTGCCGGCCCAGTCCAGCAAGCCATTTGGCTGTATATGCTCGCCAAATTTGTATTTGCGCCTGTATATATAAGCAGCCACACGTGGCAGGCGTGCTATCAGGTCCATTGAGTCATCAAACACGGCCTCCCAATAATCTTTTTTGCTCATGCCGGCAGCATAGCGCTTGCTGAATGAGCTTTCAGTCTGCAATGCCATTATTGCCACCACGAATTGTGTCATAGGGTGTGTGCTGAGGGGCAATGCTTCAATAGTATTAAAAACATGCGTGGGAACATGGCTGCGCCGCTGCCATACAGAAGTCATGTGCTGAACATCATCATCGCTGGGCAATTCCCCTAACAGCATCAGGTGAAAAAGGCCTTCTGGCAAGGGCTCGTTCCCTTTGGGTGCTTTAGGCAACTTCTGTTGCAATTCAGGTATTGTAAAGCCACGGAAGCGTATGCCTTCCTGTGCATCAAGCAGGGATGTTTCTGTTACTAGCCCGGTTATGCCTCTCATGCCCTGGTACACCTGGCTCAACGTTACTTCGCCTATTTTTTTGTTGCCGTGTTCCTTCAGCAAGTCTTTAATTTCTGCGCCAACATTGTCTGCCTTGGCTTTAAAAGCATTTTTAATAATACCCATAAAAGAAGATTAAATGTGTTTTGTGTACCTGGCTTAACCGGTTTTTAAAAAAGTCCGTGAAATTACGCTGTATGTGTTTGTGAAACAAAACAAAAAAGGGCAAACTTTACCGCATCCGGGAAAAAATGTTGATGATTCATAAAACATTAGATGGAAAAGGGTTTGAGGCAAAAGGAAAAACTGTGATGGCAAATTGCCCGGGCACTTTCCCACAATTTCCTAAAATCAAATTTTATCCTCACAAAAAATCAATGTATGTTTGCACGACCTCCCGGATATTGTTTCCCACTGGTCACACATTTGTTCCTTATATAATCGCACAGATTTATTGTTTGAATGCTTTGCATGATTTGCCATTGATTCATTTCATGCTTGGGCGGTTATTTTTGCCGAAAGGC
>CAYRRL010000631.1:0-1710 GCA_964426665.1 uncultured Ferruginibacter sp.
TTTGTTTTTTGATTTTATTGATTTGGCTAAAAAATTACAGCCAAAAGTAGTAGTTGCTGAAAACGTAAAAGGATTGCTTTTAGGTGAAGCAAAACAATATGTTAGACAAATTTATAGGGAATTTGATTTGGCTGGTTATTACTGCCAACATTGGCTATTGGATGCCTCAAAAATGGGTGTGCCACAACGCAGGGAACGAGTATTTTTTATTGCTATGCGTAAGGATTTAGCTGACCCATTTTTGTATAATGCTGATATGTTTACAGTAGTTCCAAAATTAGAATTAACATTTACAGAAACCGAAATTAATTATGGTGAATTTGCTGATAAATTAGGCAAACCATTGACAGACCACCAACAAATGCTTTGGGATAAAAAAATAGATAGTGATACTAATTTAGGTGATATAAATGCAAGGGAACGTGGTTTACTATCTGATTTTAATGCAATATTGGTAAAACATAACAGCAGCTTAAATACAATTACAGCCAATGGTAAATTTATAGATTTTGAAACTCCACAGCATATTTCAGATGAAGCAATAAAAAAAGCTGGGAGCTATCCATTAGACTATGATTTTAAAACAAACAAAGTGATTTATTTAGTTGGTATGAGTGTGCCACCAATAATGACTGCAATGATAGCTGATGAAATTTATGACCAATGGCTGTCAAAACTAAACGGTTTTGAAAAAACCGAAGCGGGTGGGGCTAATTTTTTAAAAAGTTTTGAACCGAATGCTTAATATGGAACACGTCCGCCCACTTGCAAGTAACGTAAAAGCATACCCGCAGTGGGGGAATTAAAAGTACAAACGATGAATTTACAAATTAACTTTAATAATAGCACAAATGCTGAATGTAGCACGTCAGCCCCCATTGTCGGGTATGCAGTGTTACCGGCAGTGCATTCTCTTCCGAAACTGCTTGACCTGTATTGTTGTGGCGGTGGAGCCGGATATGGGTATGAGCAAGCCGGGTATGATGTTACGGGTGTAGATATTGAACCGCAACCAAAACACCGGGGCAACTTCATACAAGCCGATGCCATTGAATACTTAAAGGCACATTTTCACGAATACGATGTGATACACGCAAGCCCGCCTTGTCAGGCTTACAGTATGTCTTCAATGCAGTTTCGTAAAGCCGGAAAAGAGTATGTTGATTTAATTGAAGTAACAAGGATGGAGTTGATTAAAACCGGGAAGCCTTACATAATTGAAAATGTGCCGGGCAGCCCATTGATTAACCCTATTGAATTATGCGGTTCAATGTTTGGAATGAAAACTTACAGGCATCGGCTATTTGAAAGCAATATTGAACTGAAAGAACCGCCGCACCCGGAACATACTGCACCAAATACAAAGATGGGCAGGAAACCAAAAGACGGAGAGTTTATTCAATACGTTGGGCATTTTTCCGGTGTTGGTTTGGTGCAGGAAATGACCGGCTTGTATTGGCTTGGGCAAGGTGAATTGGCTCAAAGCATTCCGCCACAATACACTAAATATATCGGAGAGCAGTTGATGGTTGCACTGTCGCTGCATTGCCGGTAACGGAAAAGGTATTGCTGTCAGTAGCGGCAATCAAGGGAATAGAGTTGAATAACAGATAAAAGTTAAATATATGCACGAAGATGAAATTAACGACTTCAAGCCGCTATTGCAGCAATACAATGTTAGCGGTAGTGTTTTGAAGATAAACCTTACTG
>CAYRRL010000632.1:0-1710 GCA_964426665.1 uncultured Ferruginibacter sp.
AAGGCCATTCCCTGTAGCAGTTGCATCAATTGTTATTTCGCCGCCTTCAAGCAATACCCTGTCTGGCCCGGCACTTATAACCGGGTTGGCAAACACAGTAAACCTTTGTGTGGTGGAGCCTTTACAACCAAATGTATTTTCAACCTGCAATGATATGGGATAGTTCCCCGCTTTGCTGTATAACTGCGATGGGGGCGATTGCAAAGTGCTTGAGTTGCCATTGCCAAAATCCCAAAGCCATTTGTTTACGGTGCCGTCTGCACCAGTGCTGTTGTCGCTGAATTGAACAGATTGTGTTTCGCAAATGCTTGCGCTGTCTGAGCTAAACGCTGCCGTGGGTTGTGGGTGTATAATATCAACCGGCACAGTGGTGGAATCTTTGCAGCCTGCGCCGCTTGTGCAGGTTAATGTTACATTATAAATATTGTCTGCTGTATAAATATGTGTTGGATTTTTAGCAACCGATGTGCTTGTTGGCCCATCGCCAAAGCGCCATGAATAGGTAAACGTATTTTCTGTGCCATCTGCAATTGTTGAGGCATCAGTAAACGTCACCGAAGCATTCGGCAAACAAACACTTGGCGGGTAAGTAAAGCGTGGCAACGGCAATGGGTTAACTGCTACCTGTTTTTGTTTGCTTACTATGCAACCGTTGCTGGTAGTGATAGTAAGCGTGGCTGTATAGTTGCCGGCAGCAGCATATGTGTGGTTTACTGGCGCTGAAGT
The DNA here is from genome assembly GCA_964426665.1 of uncultured Ferruginibacter sp. Classification (GTDB taxonomy): domain Bacteria; phylum Bacteroidota; class Bacteroidia; order Chitinophagales; family Chitinophagaceae; genus Ferruginibacter. Next base: position 727 of record CAYRRL010000632.1, read on the forward strand.
GCTGTTGCTTACAGAAGGCGAGCCATCTCCAAAATCCCAGCGCCAGTTTACAATAGTGCCGCTCGCTGCCGGTATTGAAGACGAGTCTGTAAATACAATTAAATTTTTTGCACAGGATGGTTTGCTTGTGCCAAAATTTGCTGTTGCAGGAGCTAATACCGTTACTGTATTTGAAATACTGTCAACGCAGCCAAATGCGGATGTGTAAGTATATAATATCCTGAATGTGCCCGGGCCTGTAACCGATGGCGTGAAAAGGCCTGTGCTGCTTACGCCCGGCCCGGTGAATACGCCTGTGCCCGGCACGCCCCCAATTTCTGATGCTTCGGTTATTTGGTAATTCACTGCATCAAGGCAAACGGGCGCCACGGTAGTGAACTGTGTTTTTGGGGCAGCATTTACTGTTATTAGTTTCCTTTTTTCATCAACGCAGGTGGCGCCTGAGTAAGACAAATACCTTACGGTAAATGTTTTTGCAAGCGGGCTCTGGAAATTTGCATAAAGATGTTTGTAAACTTTTGCAGAGTCAGGCAAATCATCCGTTTCTGCATCAGCCGGGGCATTTACAAAATCCCAATAGATTTGAACTTTGGTTACACTGCCAAAATTAACTGTTGAACTGTCTTGTATCGAAACAGAATCATTGGCGCACAAGCCTGTTGTTTGTGGGATAAAATTGGCTTTAGGCACATCTCCGTTTACAGTAAATGATTGCGACACAGAATCAACGCAACCGCTATTGCTGGTGGTTATTAATGTTGCAGTGTACAGCCCGATTGCATTGTAGCGGTGCTGAGCATTCAATCCATTAAATGTATTATTGGCGCCGGAAGCAGGGTCGCCAAAATTCCAGCGCCAGCTTGTAATATTTCCGGAAGCAATAGAGGATGTGTCAACAAATTGAGCCGATGCATCAGTTAAGCAAACTTCGGGTGAAATAAAACCCGGCTTGGGCAAAGGGTTAACTGCAATAAGCTTGCTGGA
>CAYRRL010000633.1:0-1708 GCA_964426665.1 uncultured Ferruginibacter sp.
GTCATCCAGTACGCATGCATCCTGTGTCAGCGGCGCGTCGCTGTGCCTGGTTGCCAGAATCAACTGGCTGACTTGCTCGGCGCAGTCCGTCCGGGCACCACCGGCCAGCAAGGCAGACCTGGCCCATTGGGCACTGCGTTCCTCGTTGTCGATCCGATGAACGTCGTAGATGGCGTCATGAAACCATAAAGCAGCCTCCACTGCCGCCGGGTTGGCAACCAGGAAGCGCACTTGCTCGAACGCACAGAGGCACTCGTCCAGGTGCTGCAACGAGTGGTAGGCGCGATGGGGTTCGGAGTACTTCTCCACGAGCGCCGTATGGATGGAAGCGCCATCACCCGTGGCCCCAACGCCGCTCCAGGCCCGCTCCCAGCTGCTGCGGTGGGCATGGTGCATACTATTATTGCCTGAGTTTACATAAACCATTGAACCAATGCTCCACAGAAGAACCAATAATAGAGACTGATTTTTGCTGATATTTGATCTTGAGTGTCTTTCTGTCAAATTCAATATCATCATCGCCTCTTGTTTCAAGATAGTCAACTGTATATTCACCCAGAGAACCTATGTTATTCATCGTTACAACACTTGTATAGCTTTTCTTGTGGATGGACTGCGGCTCAATACGATTGGCATTTAAGTATTGAAAATTATTGGCAAACAAAGGTTGCTTGCTGTCAAGGCTGCTTTTGGCTTCTCCATAAACATCTGTTTGCCTGTTGGTTTGGTTGAACACATCGGAACCGATGGTGTAATCAAAATCCATCAGGTATGGCTCTTTATCATCAAAAGCCAATGCAATGGATAGGTTTTCATTCTTACCTGTGTATTGGTACAAAGCATCTTTTGTTGTACCCATGTTAAACTCGTTGCCGTTCAGTTGCAATACACCCCGTTTTAAACTATCACCCGACTGCCGAAGTACAAGCAATGACTGTATGAATGAGGATTTGCCCTGTCCATTTAAACCCAACAATACATTGAGGTTGCGAAGTGGGAAATGCTTCGCTTTTATGGACTTGAAATTTTTTAATTCAATTGACTTTATCATGTTATTGATGAATTGTTTCGTTAATTAATGCAGCCACTACTTCATGCCTTTTTATCACCCTGTTTTTATCACCTGTAGAGCTGGTTACCGATGTAAAGAAATATTGGTCGCTGTTCAGTCTTTCGCTAAGTGATTTTTTGAACTCATTTTTCTTTGCTTTTAAAGCCTCCCTTTCAGCCTGATTAATTAAGGCAAACTGCACGGCAATGGCATCAAACAATGCTTTGTTGATGGGTGGCAACCTATCGTAATCATAATACACTTTTCTGAATGCTTCCCGTCCGAATATTTCTTTAGATAAAATCATTGACTGTTTAAAGTCCTCTCTTATCTTATTCAATGTTGCTTCCGTTTTATCGTAAATGCTCGCCATTGCTTTACTCATAAACGTATCTAAATCCTGCCCGTATTCTTTTGTGCCGTAATTGTCAGTACCGAATAAATAGAAGCACAAAAACCTGTTTACAAAATCCCTATCTAACATGCGGTGTGTAGCAATTTTATTTTCTGTAGCTTCTAAAAACTCTTTTGTTCTTGCCAACTCTGTAACAAAATGCGATGGTGCTCCCTGAAACAAGGCATGGCGAATTTCCTGTGCTTCCAATATTAAACCACCTGTGTTGATACGTTTGAAAATATTGAACTTTACATCGGTAG
>CAYRRL010000634.1:0-1695 GCA_964426665.1 uncultured Ferruginibacter sp.
ATGGTTGAGCGGTGCGATGTAAGTAACTTGCCGGTTTTTTTGTGCCCCAAACCCCTGAAGGTGCTTTAGGCTCTACGAATTAAAAAAGTTCTGATTGAATATTCATAAGGCAAATATTTTAATTCATTAATGTTCCAATTATTTTATTTTTGCCGCATTACAATCATTTTATAAATTAAATGCCGGTATGAAGTTTTTTATAGATACAGCAAACCTTGCACAAATAAAGGAAGCGAATGACCTTGGAATATTGGATGGTGTTACCACCAACCCATCTCTGATGGCAAAAGAAGGCATAAAAGGGAAAGAGGCTGTAATGGCACATTACAAAACCATTTGCGAAATGGTGGATGGCGATATTAGCGCTGAAGTAATCTCTACCGATTTTGATGGCATTGTAGCTGAAGGAAAAATACTGGCAGCCATTCATCCAAATATTGTGGTAAAAGTGCCGATGATAAAAGACGGCATTAAAGCCCTGAAGTGGTTTACTGAAAATGGCATTAAGACAAATTGCACATTGATATTTTCTGCCGGGCAGGCAATCCTTGCGGCTAAGGCCGGCGCAACTTATATGTCGCCTTTTATCGGCAGGGTTGATGACAGTGGCTGGGATGGCATGGAATTAATCCATCAAATCCGCCAGATATATTCAGTACAAGGTTTTAAAACACAAATACTGGCAGCATCTATCAGAAGCGCTAACCATATTATTGCATGTGCCGCTGCCGGTGCAGATGTTTGCACCTGCCCACTCGAACCAATTATGGGTTTGCTGAAACACCCGTTAACAGACATTGGCCTGGCTAAGTTTTTGGAAGATGCCAAGAAGTTTGCGTAAGTAATTTGAATATCCCGGTAAATAAAAAAACTCCCAACGGGAGTTTTTTTTATTTACGATTTCTTTTTCTTTTCTTTCATCCCGCTCAAAATTTCTTCTTCTGTCTTTAGCGGCCCATCGGGTTTTTGCTTGATGTACATGTCAAACTCTTTGTGCAAAGCCGGGTTTTGTTTTAATGTTACGCTGATAGTAATTTTTTCCCCTTCAAATTCATGCGCAACCCAAAGGCTGTTGCCGTTAAACTTGCCGGCAGAGGCTGAAAAGCTAATTTGTGTGCTGTCTAGCGGGAGGTACCTGCCGTTGGGCAAAAGCCCGTCAACATTTATATAATTGTAAGTGCCTCTTTTAAGGCTGTCGGTGTACAGGTTTACATAGATGCTGTCTATTTTTTGGGCTTTGGCTGTAAATACAACAGCGGTAAAAAAAACAAGTAGCAATTGCTTCATCAATATTTTTTTCTGCATTATAGAAAATAATATGCCATGGCGGTGCTTTATTGTTTGCATTCTGTTAATGTTTAGCCTGAAATGCCAACCCGTTGTTTTGAAAAACCATTTGCCACAATTTCTTTCAGCATAAACAAAGCAAGGTTGCCTGAGCTGATTTTAAAATTATTTGGCCCGGGCAAATGATTGGCTTCTGTTTTAAAAATACCAGTTGGATCGCCTTCCGTAATCATCGGCGGGCAAACAAATACCCAGTCGAGGCTGCTGTTTTTTAATGACTCGTAAGCTTTTTTATGTTCCTGCGACACAGCATAATATTCTGGAGGGAAACCTTCCTGTTCCATAACCATTTTGCCGTCGGCAGCATCAAGAACACCCGCCCCGCCAAGGGCTATAATTTTTTTTACG
>CAYRRL010000635.1:0-1693 GCA_964426665.1 uncultured Ferruginibacter sp.
AAAGGGATGGCAAAGTGTTTATCAATGATAAGGAGGCAACCTCTTATACTTTCAAAATGAATTATTACTGGCTTATGGGAGATAACCGCCATAACTCACTCGACAGCCGCTATTGGGGTTTTGTGCCGGAAGACCATGTGGTGGGCAAAGCATCGCTGATATGGTTTAGCTGGGAAAAAGGCCCAAGATGGAACAGGCTGTTCAAGTCAATAAAATAATTGTACAGTACTTTTTTTATTTAAGTGCTTATATTTATGCAGAATTTAAAACCACAAAGCAGGCTTTGTGGTTTTCTTCTTTACCAGCCGTTTTTAATTTTCGCCCCTGTAAAAGAGATTTGTTATGACATTAAAACAGGTTCAGTTTTCAGTAGAGGTATATAGCTCGCCTACTGAATTAAATGCAGAAGATGCAGCATTGCTTAACGAGGCAAGGGAAATAACTAAAGCATCTTATGCGCCTTATTCTAATTTTTTTGTGGGCGCTGCTGCAAGGCTTTCAAATGGCGTTGTAATAAAAGGCACCAACCAGGAGAATGCTTCTTACCCGGTAGCAATATGTGCAGAGCGCACATTAATGGGGGCTGCGGCCACACAATACCCCGGCATTGCAATAGAAACAATGGCCATCAGCTACAACAATAAAAATGGCGAAAGCAGCAAGCCAATATCGCCTTGTGGCGTGTGCAGGCAAATGCTTGCCGAATACGAAGACAGGACTGGGCATCCCATTAAGCTTATCCTGGGCGGTATGAGCGGGGAAGTGTACATGATAAAAACAGCCAAAGAACTATTGCCGCTTACTTTTACTGCCGATGATATGAACAGGTAACTACTTAAATAAACTCAGTATGAAACTTTTGTTGCTGCTTAGTTTTTCATTGATAGCTTCACGGCCGCAAGGCGCAATCAAAACAGCAGCAGCGCCGCCGCAAAAATCCTGCATTGAAAGTTTTAAACATTTCAGGGATGCTTTGTACCAAAACGACCTGGAGGCCCTTAAAAGTTTTTTTACTTTCCCCATAATGAACCCGTCCAATGAAGTTTGGTATTTGGTGCTTGATGAAAAAGAATTGCAGGCAAAAAAATTAGAAGTGGGCCAAGCAGCACCTTTTACGGAAAAGGATTTTGAACGGTATTACAAAAAGCTTTTCCCAAAATCATTTGTGAATAGATTGCTTAAAATAAAGTCTGTTGATTTGTTTGCCAGCAATGAAGCTGAGTCGCCTGCGCTTAAAGAAGGCCGCACTGCTGTTAAGCTATATGCTTCAGTTGATGAGAATGAAAAGGTATTAACCCTTAACCTTTCATACAGTACAGCCTGGAAAGAAAAAAACGGCGAAGCAGTTGACGGCGGGGAAAGCAATGTGATATATACATTCAACATGTTGTACAGCGGCAAGCTGCATTTTATGAATGTGCAGTTGGCTGGGTAGCTAAAACAAAGTTTGCACGCCATTGGCAAATTTGCCTTCATGTTCCAGCAGCCATTTTTTCCTCCACAGTTCGCCTGCATAACCTGTTAAGCTCCCATCGCTGCCAATTACCCTGTGGCAGGGAACTATGATAGCAATTTGGTTCTTGCCGTTGGTGGTGCCTACAGCACGGATAGCTTTGGTGTCGCCGATCCGTTTTGACAATTCCATATAGCTGATTGTTTTGCCATAGCTGATTTTTAATAACTGTTGCCACAC
>CAYRRL010000636.1:0-1686 GCA_964426665.1 uncultured Ferruginibacter sp.
CGCTTGTGAGCTATTTCCAGGTAGGTTGGTGAAATATCAATGCCAATAAATTGATGTCCCAGCGCCTTGGCGGCTATTAGAGTTGTGCCTGTGCCACAAAACGGGTCCAATACAATTTGATCTTTTGTGTCGTTTAGCACGGAATAAATCGCTCTGGCGGGCAATGCAATCGGAAAAGGCGCGGGATGTTCGGAGCTTCTTTCAGGCGCAATCCGCCAAATAGAAGTTAGTTTTGCGTGTCTGGATTCAAGCTCATCGCCTATAACATCATCGTCCATGGGTTTTATGAGCCAGTAAATTCTTTCTTCCACTTGCCAAAAACGCCACCCTCGCAGGTTTGCGGCTATCATTCTGTCCCAAATAATTTCCTGCCGAATAATCCATTTGCTTTTTGCTATCCATTGCATCGGATGGATTAAAACGCCTTTTTCCCAGCGAACTTTATGATTGTAAAAAAAACTTCCGCCAGGTTTTGTGACGCGATATACCTCGTCTAGAACAGCCACCTGCCATTGCTGGTAATCCATTTCATCCATTTTGTCTGATGAATGCGCATACTTCACATTTTTTACCAGCCAGCCTTTTTTGTTTTCATTCTTGTTGTACGGCGGCGATGTAACGCTCATTGCAACAATATCATCGGACAAATCTTTTAATTTATCCAAGACATCCCCAGCCAGGAGAATTTCCCTCTGATTTTTGTTTTGGTTGTGAGACATTTATTCGTTGACCTTTTTTTGCTGTTTATCCAGCCAGGCATAAAATCTTGAGTTAATGGCATCTTGAAACTCTGCAAGCTTTGGGGTAATGAAAACAACAGTTGCATTTGAGCTGTTTTTAAAATCTTTGTAAGAAAATGAGGCGCTTCTCAAGTATTCGTTTTTTGCCCTTTCTCTGTTTTTAAATCTTTGGTTTAGCTGTGCTTCCAAAGCAGGAGACAAATCTTCAAAAGGCAGCTTGATAACATAAACCAAGGCGCCATCCACAAAACCGCTCAGTAAAAAAGTTGGTTTGTTAACAAGATTTTTAGCGTGACGTTCAAATGTGTAATCAGAAATGTTTCCGTTTGCATTAAGTTTTTCTCTTACTCTGCCAGATTCATCTCGTCTCGCATTTTTGGGCTTTGCCTCGCAAAAATCCTTTGGTCCATCAGCCACAGATTGCCTGTAACCGTTATACCCCAGTTTTTTTTCATGTAGAACGTAACCGGATAATTTGACCGTCACCATCTCGCGCAGGGCGGATGAATTATTGTCATTCATGTAAGCCGTTAATAAATCTATAAAAACTCCCAGCAAAGTGTCTTTGCTTAGACTGGCAGCTTCAATTCGCAAACTTTCGTGCGATTCAGTCGCGTAAGTTTTGATAAGGGAATACAGCGTTTCGTTAAGCATGCGTCAATCCTTTAACAGCCATTTTCAGGGTTTAATTTTTTTCCTTGTTTAAAAAATTTATATTGGACTTGCCCGCTGACAGGTTGGTATGCCATGCCTGCCAGATAAAAACTTGCGCCGATGAGCGGTCAGCCCTGTGAATTTCTTTTTTGCGCAAGCTCAGCTTGTAAAAAACAGCTTTGTTTTGCTCGGAGCAATTTCTTTGTAGCCAAGCATTGAATTATCTCGTAATTTTGCGAGATTGGCTCCCCACCCACTATAATCCTTACTTCAAACATGCCAAATCCAGCAA
>CAYRRL010000637.1:0-1679 GCA_964426665.1 uncultured Ferruginibacter sp.
ATAATTTTTAAATTAGAAAAAAATGAAATTGACCGAAAGTTTGAGAAAGGTTAATTCCTATTTAAACCAAAGAAAATATCATCTGTTTAAAATGATTAAATACGGAAACCTATCTTCGCACCGTTTAACCATTGATTACCAAAATATGTAATCGTTTTTTATGCAGGAATTTCGACCTTCAAGTTTTAAACTATTACCTGATGTAATTAAAAATATTATGATCGTCAGTGCATTGGCATACTTTGCTGATCTGGCGCTCAATAAAATCGGGTTTGATCTTAATGCTTATGCCGGACTTTACTTGCCGGCCTCTGAAAATTTTCATTGGTGGCAGTACTTTTCTTACATGTTTTTGCATGGTAGCCTTACCCATATTTTTCTTAACATGTTTGCCTTCTGGATGTTTGGTGGCATCCTGGAAAATCTATGGGGGCCAAAACGGTTTCTGATTTTTTTCTTAGTAACAGGACTTGGTGCTGCATTAATACATACAGCCGTTGGATATTATGAATTGCATTCGTTACAGGCAAAGGCCGATGCGTTTTTTAACGCTCCGGGTGCCGATGCATTCAGTATTTTTATAAAAGATAATATCCCATATCAATATCTCAACGCTGATTATGCCATGGCTGTTGAAGGTATTAAATCAAACTGGTATGCACATGGCGACAGCCCAATGATTATTGAACAGGCCCGCCAGGCAATTGATGAATACATTCGTTTCAAAACCAATATACCGACAGTTGGTGCTTCCGGTGCCGTTTATGGTGTGCTCATGGCATTTGGAATTCTTTTCCCAAACACCTTAATCTATCTTTACTTTTTTATTCCCCTAAAAGCAAAATATTTAGTGCTCATTATTGGCGGCATAGAGTTGTATTCTGCATGGCAAAGCAATCCAACAGACAATGTTGCACATTTTGCACATCTTGGTGGTATGCTTTTCGGATATTTGTTACTTCGTTATTGGCAGAAAAATAACCGGTCACAACTTTTCTGAACATGCAGCACAATGTGAAAAGTAATTACAAATCACTCGATATGCTACAAAAGATTATTGTAGTTAATGCAATTATCTATTTGTTTGTAAATCTGGGTGATGTTTTGCTGCGACTTTTTAATTTTCCGGATGGCACCTTAAGCGGCTTTTTGACTGACTGGCTTGCTGTTCCTTCTTCTGTAAAGTCATTGCTTTATCGTCCGTGGACATTAATTACTTATAGTTTCTACCACGAAAACTTTCTTCACATTCTGTTTAATATGTTATGGCTGTTTTTTATGGGTCGTCTTTTTATAGAATATCTTGGTGAAAAGAAATTATTACCACTTTATCTTGTTGGCGGCTTATGTGGCTCTGTATTGTTTATTGTATTCTATAATTTGTTTCCACTATTCAGTCGCGAAGTTGACATTGCTGTTGCCTTAGGTGCTTCTGCAAGTGTTCTTGCCATAACCGTTGCCATTGCCACATTATTACCGGATTACGAAGTAGGGCTTTTTCTGCCGCAGTGGCGGGTAAAGTTAAAGTATATTGCTATTGCACTTTTTGTGATTGACCTTTTAAGTATTACAGGCAACAATGCAGGTGGAAACATTGCTCACATCGGTGGTGCCATCTTTGGCTTTATCTATATCAAACAATTAAAAAATGGTCGCGATTTAACAGGATGGCTTCAACG
>CAYRRL010000638.1:0-1668 GCA_964426665.1 uncultured Ferruginibacter sp.
ACCGAGGCAATTTTTTCCACTTCGATAATTACGTTTTTATCATGCGGCGGCACTAATTGCGAGCCATCGTTCCAATATGCTTTGTAGCCATTGTATTCTTTTGGGTTGTGCGATGCCGTGCATACCACACCGCCCTGGCAACCTAAATGGCGTATGGCAAAACTTAATTCAGGCGTGGGGCGCAATGCTTCAAACAAATAAACTTTAATGCCATTGGCCGCAAATACATTGGCGGTTGTTTCTGCAAAAAAGCGGCTGTTGTTCCGGCTGTCATGTGCTATGGCAACCTTTACATCGCCAAAGCATTGTTTCAGATAATTGGCATAACCCTGTGTAGCCATGCCAATGGTGTATTTGTTCATGCGGTTGGTACCGATGCCCATTATGCCACGAAGCCCGCCGGTGCCAAACTCCAGGTTTTTATAAAATGCATCAGCCAGTTCGTCTGGGTTTTCTTTTTCCAGTTTTTTTATCCCGTCTTTTACTGATTGCTCGTAGTTGCCATTGAGCCATTGGTCAATTTTTTGTTGAATAGCAGCGTCCATATCGTATGGTTTTTTAGGGAATGAAGATATTGGTTTTTGATTTTAAAAAGAAGAAGTTGAGCTAAAGGATTTTTATTGCGGAAATAAAAAAATCCCCCCGTAAAACGGGAGGATAATAACAGTTGCGCTTCGATTACTTTTTCACAGGTTTATAATATTTCAATGCCTCTGGCATTAGTTGTTCCAGTTTTGCAATCCTGTTTTCATCTGATGGGTGAGTGGCTAAAAATTCTGGCGGCTTTTGCCCGCCCGACTGCGACATCCTTTGCCAGAAAGGCACCGCCTCTTTTGGATTGTAGCCAGCCATGGCAGCGAATATCAAACCATAATGGTCAGCAGTATATTCCTGCCCCCGTGAATTGGGCAGTAATACGCCCAATTGCACCCCTGGCCCATATACAGTATTGAATATGCTGTTAGCTTTGGGGTTGTTGTTTGTAAGCAAATCGCCCAATGTGCCGAGGCCTTGTGCTGCTATTGTGCTGTTCATCCTTTCTGCGCCATGCTCTGCCACAGCGTGCGTAATTTCATGCCCCAACACAATGGCCAATGCAGCTTCGTTTTGGGCAACAGGCAACAGCCCCGTATATACCACCACTTTGCCCCCGGGCATGCACCAGGCGTTTATTTGTTTATTGTCAACCAGGTTAAACTCCCACTCATAACCTTTTGTTATATCATCCTTGCCTTCTGCTTTGTAATATTAGCTGATGGCAGTGGCAATGCGCCTGCCTACACGCTGCACCATTTCCGCATCTTTATTGCCAGCAGCACTTACTACTTTGTTTTGGGACAGGAAAGTGCGGTATTCAGAAATAGCCATTTGCTGCAACTGCGATTCTGAAACTAAGTTTAAGCGGCTTTTCCCCGTGAGCGCATTTTTAGTACAGCCGGTTACAACAAAGGCTGATGCAATTAACACTGTAAAAATTCTTTTCATCATCTTAATAGTTTGAAGTGTGTTAAACAATTGGCGTACCAATAATAGTAAAATAACCTGTTAAAAGAAAGACTTATGAAATATTGAAACGGTTGGGCGCTGAAAATAAATGATGCTAAAAGAACTAAAGTGCGAAAGTAATGCGACGCAACGATGCTCCCACGAAGAGCAAATACTTGTAAC
>CAYRRL010000639.1:0-1666 GCA_964426665.1 uncultured Ferruginibacter sp.
GCGGTCGCTTTTTTAGCTTTAGCGGCTGCATTTTCAACTTTAGCGGTTGCTTTTTCGGCAACGTTTTCAGCGGTTGCAACTACATCTTTGGTAACTTTGTCAGCTTTTTCGGTTGCTTTTTCAGCTTTTGCAGAAACGGTTTCGGTTGCTTTTTTAGCTTCTTTGCTGGCAGTTGCGGTAACTTTTTCAAATTGAGCGGTTACATTTTTAGTAACGGCTTTAACTTGATCGGCAGCCATATTGAAAACTTTTTCGCCTTGAGCGTAGAAGTTAGCTCCCATTTCGGTCATTTCTTTTTGGAAAGGAACTTCGATGCTGTTCAAAGCACCGATTGAATCAACTGCTTTTTCACCTGTTTGCTCAAACAGATTGATCCATTCGTTGCGGATGCTTGAAAGCGCGTCCCAATAGCCTTTGGCAACTTTCAAACCGGCGGCGTTCATATCATAACCAACTTTATAAAGACCTTGAATCGAATCTTCAGCCAATTTAGCAGTTCCAACGGTTGCATCTAAAGTGGCTTTGGCAGTGTCTTGGGTTAATTCAACAACTTTGTTCATTTCGGTAGCTTTTTTCATAATCTTTCTCCTAAAAATCTTTATCAATAAATTCGTTTAATTAAGTTCCTTCCCTTAATCGTTAAATTGAGGATAAAGCTAAAAAACATATTTGTCAAGCAAAATTTTCGCATTTGCGAAAAGAAATACACAAATATAACATTATCAATTAAATAAAAGTTAAAAAAACATATTAAAACCCTCAAAATCATTAAAAATATGGTTCGCAATCGCAAAAACCATATCACATTGAAAAAGAACGACTTAACAGAAATAGTTCGTAATCTTCACGCATTTGTGATATTTTTAGGAAAGTATGGCACGCAAGAAAAAAGTCCCGAATGAATCGGGACTATTTCTTTATAGTAAACTACAACATTATTAGTCCCGCCAAGAGCGAAAAAAGTAATAGCCGTAGTAAAACATTGTATTCATCAGTACAAATTAAAATAGAATTTGTTTAAAATGCAACTATTTCTGTATTAATTCATGGTTAAGCCAAAAAGTTATTGGCAAAAGGTTTGTTTTTTATGCGACATGTTTTAAAATTGCATTCCTTTACAAGTATCGTGTAATAAAGAAACAGCTTAGAAAGCACAGAAACGATGACAGAAGCACAAAAACTATCCCATTGCGATACAAAGTATCCGGTAATATTAGTCAGCGGATTAGGATTTCACGACCAAAACAGAGTATTGAATTACTGGGGATTGATTCCAGACCATCTGAAACAACATGGTTGTGACATATATACCGCACATCAGGAGGCTTTTATTTCCATTCCGGATAACGCACTGAAATTGAAATTCAGAATTCTGGATATACTGGAAAAAACAAAGAAGGATAAGATTAACATTATCGGCCACTCTAAGGGCGGGCTGGAAGCACGCTATGTTGCCAGCCGTCTGGGTATGGATGAGCATATCTCGAGTATTACCACCCTGGGGTCTCCGCACCGCGGGACACATTTAGCGGATATAATTTTGGGAAGATTACCACTGCCCAAGTTTGCCACTGCCCGTTTAGTGAACCTGTATGCTACATTGATGGGCGATAAACGGCCGGACAGCCTTCGTGCGGTGGTGCAGGTAACCACACAGGGAATGAAT
>CAYRRL010000640.1:0-1665 GCA_964426665.1 uncultured Ferruginibacter sp.
ATAGTTTGGGGCAAGCCCGCTTGCAACATGCCACCCAAAGATTGTTCATCAGTAAAACTTACCCATGGAATGCCTGGTTTGCCAATCGCATTGCTGAGTACTGCGGCAATTTCATCAGTGCTCCTTTCATCGCTTGCAATATAGCGGATGCTGTGGCCTTTAAAATTCAATTGCAGCAATTCTTCCGTCAGTGCATCAGCAATATCATTGGTATGTACCAATACTAGTTTCTCTTCAGTGCCGCCATAGTTGGCTCCCATAATATTCATGCCTTTTATTAAACCTGCCATGTTGTGAAGGTTATACATAAAGTACGAAGGGCGCAGGAACCTGGTATTTGTGCCATCCAGGGGTGCCAATTTTTTTTCAAGGTCAGCCAGCCCGTCAACAGGCCCGCTGCCATTGCCCATATGTGCGCCAACACTGCTCAGCACAATTACATTTTTTATATTGTTTGCTTTAACTGCCCCCACAAAAATATCAGCCACTTTGTTTTGGTATTGCCTCCAGCCGCCTTCTGGCGAAAAATTAGGCGGTATCATCAGGTACACTGCATCAGCGCCAGCAAAAGTTTTTGTTATGAATGCTGCATCTTCAATATTGCCTTCAGCAATTGTAGCGCCTTTTGCAGCCAGTCCTTTTGCGTTAGCTGCATTGCGGCTTATGATAGTTACATCCTGGCCTGCAGCTAATAATTTTTCTGCTGCCGGTTTAGTGATGTGGCCGGCGCCACCTGTTAAAACATACTTCATTGTTTATAGTTTTAGTTGTTGTTTACGGTTTTTATATTTGTATATACAAATAATTAAACAAAAAAAATCAAGTCCTCAGTTTGTCAGTAATTAAATTCATGCTTTGCACTAAACGGGCGCTGTCTTCCCTGCCAAGAACAGCGCTGTAGTTTTGATAAAACTTATCACGGCATTTAATTAATTGCGGCAGCAGTTGCTTTCCCTTTGCACTGGGGAATACATTGGTTGTTTTGCCTTCCGTGGCCCTTACTACTAATTTTTTTTCTTCCAGTTTTTCTATCAAACGTGTAATGGTGCTGGGTGTAAGCAAAAGTTGTTCTGCTAACAGGCCTGGCTGAATGCCGGGAGTTTCAATAGCAAGCATGAGCAGGTATGCATGGCTCGGGCTTAAACCCACTTCCTTCCAGCTATCCTGCGCCAGTTTTTCAATCTTCCTGGCCAGGGCATTGCTGCTAAAATACATGCACTTGCAAAATTTGCTTTCTGATGCTTTCATGTTATGCGCAAAGGTAAAACCATTTTATTTGTATATGCAAATATTTTTTTTCAATCATTCTTTTATGCCTGGCGGCAACCCGGTGCATCAGGTACAATAGTATTGTTTCTGTGCTTTTTTTATTGTATGCCTTCGTAATCATAAATCTTAAGATAAGTAAAAATTAAAACGTTAATTTTAGTTTACAAACAGTCCCCGCTGTGAAAATTACCAGGCTTGTATTTGTTATCGTCTATTTGCTCACTAAAAATGATGCGGTTGCCCAGCTTTGTACAGGAAGCCTCGGCGACCCGATTGTAAATATTACATTTGGTGCAGGCAATAATCCCGGGCCAGCCCTGTCTGCAGCTACCACCAATTATACGTATTGGGATTCTGATTGCCCTAATGATGGTTTTTATGCGCTGCGGAATTCTA
>CAYRRL010000641.1:0-1664 GCA_964426665.1 uncultured Ferruginibacter sp.
TGGTGCAGGATGGTATGATAAGAAATGAAAAAATGATAACAGTGCTGGAAGAAAAGCGCCTGTTTGCCGTAAGTCAGCCCAACAGCAAAGGCACTTATATTATGGCAAGCAATGGTTCCTCTAAGAATTTTATGGGTAATTTTTTCACCGACCCTTTATTAGTGTACTCATACGAAGGGTTTAAGTTTGATGAAGCAAAACGGACAGCCGAAAGAAGAAAAGCCATTGAGGCAATGAAGACAAGGTTTGTGAAGACAGCTGCTATAACTGAGGGCACCATGCTGGAAATTGCAGAAATTGATAAAAATGATTTGTACGCAAAACCATCAAAGCAAGCAATTTCTAAAATGCAACAGGTATTTGCCGGCAAATGGCTCATTCGCCGCGGCGATGGTTATTATACGGGTTATGTAACTGATGCAAGAGATAGGCAGCATTTTGTGTATGGTGCAAGGTTTTTCCCCGGCAAAGGTGTAAAGAAACCTGTAACAACTTCCGCACAGCCTGTCGATGACAATACGAAAAAACCTGCGACTGCTTCTTCACAGCCAGCAGATGATAAAACGAAAAAGCCTGTAACCAAATCAAAACAACAGGTTGATGACAAAAAGAAGGGCATTTCCACAACTGTTGTTATAAATAAACCAAAAACGAAATTGCCTTTAAATAAGCTTAACCGCAACCGGCCTTATACTTTCAGGATTCTCAACGAAACGCCTTTGTATCAAAAATCAACTTTTAATAATTTGTTTGCAGAAAGCCTGCTGAAACAAGGCTTGAGCCAGGCTGATATTGACAGCATATATACCCTCGTTAATAAAATGCCTTTAGTGGCTGATGAAACAGATAACCAGGTTGCGGCCCTTTGGACTGCCTATATTGTTGCTGAATCATACGGTGATTACCTGGTATGGGTGCCAAGAGATGAAAACCTGGATATGGAAGAAGATTACATACCTAAGGAACCGGAAGGTTTTTTTCTGTCCCTGGAAATGAGTTACTCTAATCCTGATGCTCAACAACTGGCGTTTGCAGAAAGAAAGCAAAGAAGACTAACTGACCCTTCTGTGCCTGGGCCGAAACGGGCCATTATGGATGGAAAAACAAAATACCTTGATGGCCTGCGCCGCAGCAATCCCTATACTGTTAGTAAATTTTCAATTAGGTTAAACGATGCAATGAAGAAATCATCGTACCACTACTTTTGCTGGGATCAAATGAAAGACCTTGGCCTTAACCGTGCCCAAATAGATAAGATTGGAAACATATTGAAAGACTTTCCATTGCCAATAGATAAAATTGACGATGCAATCGCAGAAAAATGGAAAGCCTATATAATCGGCGGCACAGACAATCTCTATCTTGTATGGGTACCCCAGGATGAGAATATGCATATGCCGGAAGAATACCGGCCTAAAGACCCGGATGGGTTTACCATGTTTGTTTTTATCAATCGCTGATATAGTCAGGCTTTGTCAATCTTAACCGATGTCATCGTAAGCGAACCACCCAATGGCTTGTCATTAAACAAAGTTGCTTTTTCATCCTTGCCTTTTAATGCCAATGTATATAACAAAGGCAAAAAATGTTCGGGTGTGGGTATGGAAAGAGAAAATTCTTTTCCCTGCTTGCTGTAATCTATCAATGGCTGGTGGTCATCATTC
>CAYRRL010000642.1:0-1655 GCA_964426665.1 uncultured Ferruginibacter sp.
CAATTTTTTTTGAGAGGTAGTTGGAATAAAATATAGTGCCTGTAACAATTGCAATTGCAATAATGGCAAGCCCTGTGCGCCACCCATAAGCCACCGGGTTGAAAAAAGATGAGAGCATAAGCTAAAGTAAGCATTAATACCAAAGCAAAAAGCTAAATGCAATGGCAAAACTTATAAATGATTTATGTTTGTATAAACCAGCAGCAGATAAAAATATACAATGGGCAAGGAATTTAATTCAGGGGATGGCAATAAAGCTGCGCCTTTGGTTGCTGTTGTTATCCTCAACTGGAACGGCAAAAAGCACCTGCAGCAATTCCTCCCTTCGGTTGCAGCGTCTACTTACCCCAATAAAAAAATAATTGTGGCCGATAATGCCAGCACAGATGATTCGGTGAATTATGTATGCGCCAACTTTCCCTCTGTTGAAGTTATTTGCAATACGGCAAATGAAGGGTTTGCCAAAGGCTACAATACCGCATTAAAAAAAGTGGAGGCGGATTATTATGTATTGCTCAACAGCGATGTGGAAACAACGCCCGGCTGGATTGAGCCTGTCATTGCCTTGCTGGAGGCAGATAAAACTATCGGTGCCTGCCAGCCTAAAATAAAATCATACAGCGATAAAACGCATTTTGAATACGCAGGCGCCTGTGGCGGGTGGATAGATGAATTTGGTTACCCTTTTTCAAGGGGGCGGGTTTTTGACGTTACAGAAGAAGACAATGGCCAGTATGACGGCACAGCCGAATGTTTTTGGGCCAGCGGCGCTGCATTGTTTGTAAGGCCGCAGTTGTACCACTTGCTTGGCGGGCTCGACGAATACTTTTTTGCACACCAGGAAGAAATAGATTTTTGCTGGCGGCTGCAATTGGCCGGGCATAAAGTTTATGTGCAGCCAGCATCGGTTGTGTACCATGTAGGCGGAGGCACTTTGCCCCATGCTAATAGCCTGAAGGTATTTTTAAACTTCAGGAACAACCTTATTATGCTGGCTAAAAACCTGCCTTTTGCAGAATGTGCATGGCGCCTGCCTTTCCGCCTATTGCTTGATGGCGTGGCTGCATGGAAAGGGTTGCTGGGTGGCAGCGGCGGTTATTTTATTGCTATAGCAAGGGCGCATTTTTGTTTTATTAAGTGGTGCATATTCGACCAAAAAAAATCTGTTTTCCCCGAAAAGAAAAAGGGCAAACTGGCGGGGCTGTACCGTGGCTCAGTTATATGGCAGCATTTTGTAAAGAGGAAAAATAAATTCAGCGAAATAGTTTCAGGGAAATAATATTTTTTTCAGGGCCAAACCCTATTTTTGCAGCCATAAAATTGTAAATACTATGGAAAAAGAATACATAGACGAAAGCGGCAAAGACTTTGCCCACAACTGGGTGTCTTCATCCCGTTTTTTATTTTTCTGCCAGGTATTTTTAGTGGTGGCATTTGTGTTGGGCGGCTGTTATGCGCTGGCCACACACAGCTATAAAGGAAAGCCTGAGGTGCCGGTGCCTTCAAGCTCGCAATACAATCCAAAATATAAGTAGTAATTTTTTTTGTGCGGTAATGGCAATGCCCTATTTTTGCCATCCCGAAAAATAAACAGTTCTTTTAAACAATTCAATGCGGAAGTAGCTCATTTGGTAGAGCGCTACCTTGCCAAGGTA
>CAYRRL010000643.1:0-1654 GCA_964426665.1 uncultured Ferruginibacter sp.
AAAAGTATTTTGATAAACGGCCCCGAACTTGTTTCGGGACCGTTTATCTTTATAAAAATATTAAGCCATGCCAAAACCATCACCCGCTACTTATATCAGTTATTTCAAACGCTACATTGACCAGGTGCCCGAAGAAGATTTGATGCCTGCATTTAAAAACCAAACAGCAGGGCTTGCTGTTTTCCTGAAAAGTATCAGCGAAGAAAAATCAAGCTATGCGTATGCCGGAGGCAAATGGACAATTAAAGAATTGCTGCAGCATGTGATTGACACCGAAAGGATATTTAATTACCGTGCATTGTGCATAGCAAGAGGGGAGAAGCAGGGCCTGCCGGGTTTTGAGGAAAATGATTATGCCGCTAACTCTTATGCCAACAACCGGAGCTGGGGCAGCCTTGTTAGTGAGTTTTTATTGCTAAGGCAAAGCACAGAAATGATGTATGAAACCTTTAATGCAGCAGTAATGGATAATGCAGGCACATCAAATAATAACCCTGTAACAGTGGCGAGCCTCGGGTTTACTACTGTGGGGCATTGGTACCATCATAAGAAGGTGCTGGAAGAAAGGTATTTGTAAGCGCCTTCATAAAAACAATATCCTTCTACTTCCACGGAAAAATAACATCTGTCCTCACTTTATACGGGTCTTTCATTTTGCCGTCTTTATCCATCGGGTCGTCCACATATACTTCGTAAGGCTTGCCGTCTAATTTTTTCTTATAGCTTTTCATCCAGTCGCCTAATGCTTCATAGGCCTGCGGCAGTTGGCCATAGTGGCCATAAAAATGTGCAACGGTTATACTGTCTGTGCCAATATCCCTTATAAAAACATTGGACGGGAATTTGGCAGGCTTTTTATCCACGGGTATGCCTGCCTCAAAAAAATAAGGGGGTTTGTTGTTTTTGTACCAGGCAGTAGGGCGGCCATTTGCCTTTAGTTTGTTTTTCTGTATTACCACGCCCAATTTCAGGTTCCATATTTCTGCCAGCTTGGCCTGCAGCCTTTGCGGCGTGGCAGCGCTGTCTTTCATATATATTATAGTTTGCTTTACCGAAAGCGTGTCGGTAATATTGATAATGGGTGGGCGCTTTGTTTCAGCAGTCGCAGCAGCTTCTTCTTTTTTTTCAGTGGAACCTTTAGTTGGCCCAGCTGTTTTTTTTTCTGGTTCATTATCGCCGCAGGCAGTAAATAAAAAGGCAGCAGCGCAGGCAAGCAGCATTTTTTTTGTCATACAAAAAATTTTTAGGCGGATGAAAATAGGGAATTCGTTTTCCAAATACAAATAAAAAGCAATTGCTTTGTGACAAAGCTGCTATTAGCAGCAAAATGTTTAGCCAAAGGCAAATTGGTGCCCAAATGAATGTTTTCCTGATATGGTAATTCTCCCTTAGGTTTGCAACCCGAATTTTGCATTATGTACACCATCACATATAAGTTTGAACAGAAAGGCATGGCGCCTGTAACCCTTACAGGTATTGAAGAAGGGCAATCGCTGCTGGAAGTGGCTTTAAAAAACGATATTGACCTGCACCACAACTGTGGCGGCGTATGCGCCTGCAGCACCTGCCATTTATATATTGAACAGGGAGAAGGTTTGGTGGAGGAGCTAAGCGATAAAGAAGAAGATTTTATTGACAGGGCAGTAAACCCACG
>CAYRRL010000644.1:0-1653 GCA_964426665.1 uncultured Ferruginibacter sp.
AGGCGTTTTAAATCATCTTGCCTGATAGCAATAAGGCTTGCATATACAATGCCTACTACGGATAATCCAATAACAATATTGTCGAATTTGATAGCAGCAGCAGGGAACATTGGCAACAGCCAGCGGATAATGCCAAACAACCCCATCTTAACCATGATGCCGCTCATAACCATCGTAACTGCCGTTGGCGATTGTTCATAAGCATCGGGCTGCCAGGTGTGGAAAGGGAAGATGGGCATTTTGATGGCGAATGCAATAAAGAAAATCCAGAACAGCCAACCTTGCTGCGATGCAGTAAACGATGTGGCGGTACTGTAAAAAGCATTCATGGCAAACATGTGCTCCGAAACTACTTTGTGTGAAACTGGGTCTTGCGTGCCGGGAGTATGCAGGTACACATAGATGATACCCAGCAACATTATTAATGAACCGGCAAATGTGTAAACAAAAAATTTGAAAGTTGCCTGTATCCTCTTTTCGCCACCCCAGCGGCTGCACAAAAAGTAAACTGGTATCAATGCCAGCTCCCAGAAGAAATAAAACAACAACGCATCGGTTGCAAGGAACACACCCATCAAACCAGCCTGCGACAAAAGCATGAGGCCATAAAAACTATTGGGGCTTTTGTATGAATTGTTATAGGCAGCAATAAAAATTACAGGAAACGAAACAGCCGTTAGTAATGTGAGCAGCCTGCCCACACCATCTATTTGAACAGAAAAACTGGCACCCATATATTTGAGCCATTCATAGTTGAATGTATAGCCATTCAAATCATTCCGCTTTGCATATACCAAACTCAAAATAGAAATACCGAGCGTAAGTATAGATGCCAGCAGGCTCCAACCCTTTGCGCCTTTTTCACTCTTTATAAAAAATGCAGCGAGCCCTGCCACCAAAGGGAAGAAAATAAGCAAATGCGGTATCGTAATATCGTTGCCGAACATCAATTATATTTTTACAAAAAGAATTTAATTATAAACAAAACTAAAATGCCCACTACCATCAGCAGTACATAAGTGCCCACCTGGCCGTTTTGAAGCAAACGTATTTGCCTGCTGCCATAATTAACCGCTTTTCCCACGCCGTTCACCAAGCCATCCACTCCTTTCTTTTCAACTATGTTATTCAAAAAGCCTGCAAATGCGTTTCTTGGTTTTACAATGATGGCATCATACAATTCATCAACATACCATTTGTTAGCAAGGATTTTCCCAAAGCCTGTTTCTTCAGCATCCGTTTTTTCATATTTGCTGAATTTGTTCCATGCATATAATAATGCTACCAAAGCACCACCAACGGAAATGCCCATTAATAAATACTCTGTTGAATGAGACAAATGTTCTGTATGCCCATGCCCCGCTACATATTTGTTTGTCTCTTCGAAAATCGGTTCTAAAAACGCTTCTAGCTTATGGCCGCCGTGCATGAATACTTCGGGAATTCCTACAAAACCTCCAATAACAGCCAATACAGCCAACACACACAATGGAATGGTGATTGCTGCAGGGCTTTCATGCAAATGATGTTCCTGTTCATGTGTGCCACGGAATTTTCCAAGGAAAGTCATTGCATACAAACGGAACATATAAAATGCAGTCATTAATGCCCCTGCTACACCAATGCCCCAATACAATGGATTTTTTGCAAAAG
>CAYRRL010000645.1:0-1653 GCA_964426665.1 uncultured Ferruginibacter sp.
ACCAAACATCCCGAAATATGCCTTTGCTGTATGCCTTGCCCTGATCAAAGAAATGAGGAGAGTTTACATTACCACTTTCGCCACCAGCGAGCAATGCTTTTGCTTTTATCTTTTTTCCAAATTCAACTGCACAGATAAAACTATTGCCATGTATGCCATATCGTTTTTGTGTGCCTGCAAATGTTTTGCTGTTATAAGAGGGCAACATGCCCCACATTGATGAAACAAAACCTACCGGAAAACCGGGTTGGTTATCGTCAAATTTATTTTCAATATCTGAAGAGATCCTTTGAAAGCGATTGATTTGCCCCCAGCCCATTTGCCAACGGCCAAATCTTTTTTTCAAATCATTTATCGTTTCCAGTAAGGGCATGAGCAGCTCATCCGGCTTTGCATTTGCAGCAAACCATTTTGTTTTGCTTACCTGATCTTCATCTTGCGTTTTTACAGCTATTATTTTTTGCAGCAACCGCTCACCCCACTCTACGGCCAGTGTAGTTGCAATGGAGTTTTCACTGCTGCGCTCATCCCAATGTTTTAAAACGGTAACCGGCCCTACAAGCAATGCATATAAAGTATCAGGATATTTTACACCGGTTTCAAATGCTTTTACAAGCGATGGTACCAAAACTTCAAAAGCTGCCATCCGGGTATCATATCCTGCTTTTATTACTTTATCAAGATTGTATTTTTTTGTTTCGCCGAGCGTTCTTACGGCATTGATGCCCCTGAAATTTTCTCCATCGGGTGCCATATAGACGGGATATTTTTTTTTATCAGGACTGTTTTTTCCTGCTACTGTAAAAGGTGTTGAATTGCAGTTTTGCAGCCAGCCGTTTTCCGGGTTTATGCTTTGAATAATTTTATCAATAGAATAATAGCCTTTCCATTCGGTAGCTGCAATTGTTCCATCAACAGGTTTGTTCCAATTATAGTTTGTATCTCGTATGGGAATACGATTGCCATGCCAGTAAGCAATATTTCCGGCAGCATCTGCATAAACAGTGTTGTTGGAAATATTTCCTTTTAAATCCAGTGTTTTTTTAAAATCAGAAAAACTGTTCGCTTTATTGCGCAGCCAGCTTTGTGTAAGCCCTTCTGTTATCTGATTGTCGGCTCTTACGCTAAACCATTCACTATTTTTAAAAGCCATCACCGGCCCATGATGGGTGTAGAGTACATTAAATGATTTTGTTTTTACATCATCACCTTCTTTATATCTCAGCAATATTTTTTCTTCTCTTACTTTCCTTTGTTTGCCTTCATATTCATAAACGTATCCTTTGTTTGTCTTTGAAATTTTTTCAATATAACTATCGGCGGCATCTACTGCGCTGCTGGTGTGCATCCAGCCACAAAATTCATTGAAGCCCTGATATACAAAAAATTGACCCCAGGTTACAGCGCCATATACATTCAGGCCTTCGTCGCTTACTACGTGTACTTCGGGTCGGAAATAAAATGTTACATGCGGATTAATATAAAGAATAGCATTGCCGTTCTCGGTTATTTTGGGCGCAAAGGCAAACCCGTTGGATCCGGTGAGCTGTTCTTCCGTAATTTCATCTTCAGAAACATTTTGAAGCAAGGCTGTATTTAAAGCACCGTTTGAGTCATAAAGATTTTTAAGATCCGATTCAGAAAGACCGGCGG
>CAYRRL010000646.1:0-1638 GCA_964426665.1 uncultured Ferruginibacter sp.
ACATTGCGTGGGTTCCAGCTTATTTTGTAATGCCATGGGTTGTTGTCGCTTTCCGGCGCCACCAGGCCGCCGCAATGGCTTTTAAAAGAAGTAACCTTTCCGCCTCCTGCTTTTATTTCATCAATTATTTTCATGGCGCTCATGTGGTCAATGCCGGGGTCAAGCCCCATTTCACATAAAAACAGTAAGCCCTTTTCCTTTACTTTAGCATCAAAGCTTTTCATTTTATCATCAAGGTAGGATGCGGTTAGCAAGTGTTTGCCATGTTCAACGCAATCCTTTGCTACTAAGTAGTGCAAAGCAGGCGGCATCATCGAGATTACCAGATCAGCTTTTTCAATCACGGCAGAGCGATCCTTATCATTGGTTACATTCAGCCCAACTGCTTCAGCGAAAGGCGAGTGGTTTGTTTTGGAAAGCACTTGTTCCCGGTTGGCATCAGCAATTATTACATGCCAAATCTTTTTTTTGGCTTCTGCAATCAGGTAATCAATTAAAACCGTGGCAGATTTGCCAGCGCCAATAAGCAATACTGTTTTCACAACCGTTATATTTTAGGGCGGCAAGTTATTGTTTTGCTTCCAGATTCAGGGCTAAAACAGGTATTGCCTGAATAAGCAGCTAAAAGCCAAAAGTTTGTCCACAAAGCGCTTTGAGGTTGTGGGTAAATAAGCCTGAAAACAAAGCAATTTTATCATGGTAAAACGGGTGTTTTCCGGTAATTTCGCAAGCCCCTAAAATGGGCTGATTTTTATGGAAAATACAGGAGAGACAAATGATGGAATGTTGCCGCCAAACGAAGGCAGCAATAGCACAAACAGGGGCAAGATAATCCCTGTGAATATTGAGGAGCAAATGAAGACTTCTTACATTGATTACTCAATGAGTGTAATTGTGGGAAGGGCATTGCCTGATGTTCGTGACGGTTTAAAACCTGTTCACCGCCGCATACTCCATGCGATGAATGAATTGGGGCTTCAATACAATAAAGCGTATAAAAAAAGCGCCAGGGTGGTTGGTGAAGTATTGGGTAAATACCACCCGCATGGCGATAGCTCGGTATATGATGCGATGGTGCGTATGGCACAGGAATGGAGCATGCGCTACACTTTGGTGGATGGCCAGGGTAACTTTGGCAACCAGGACGGCGACGGCCCTGCAGCAATGCGTTACACAGAGGTGCGGATGGAAAGGCTGACAGAAGCCATGATGGATGATATTGACAAAGACACAGTGGATTTCCAACTGAACTTTGATGATTCGGAAAAAGAGCCTTCTGTATTACCGACAAGGATACCCCAGTTGCTGGTGAATGGCTCAAGCGGCATTGCTGTGGGCATGGCTACCAACATGATGCCGCACAACCTTGGGGAAGTGATTGATGCCTGTGTTGCTTACATCGACAATAAAGAAATCCCTGTTGAAGAATTAATCAAATATGTAAAAGGCCCGGATTTCCCGACTGGCGGAACGATTTATGGTTTTGAAGGCGTGAAGAGCGCTTTCCTTACAGGCCGTGGCCGTGTGGTGCTTCGCGGCAAAGTGAACATAGAAACTTCCAAGAATGGCAGGGAAAAGCTGGTCATCTACGAAGTGCCTTACCAGGTGAACAGGGATGCACTCACCCAAAAAATAGGA
>CAYRRL010000647.1:0-1633 GCA_964426665.1 uncultured Ferruginibacter sp.
TATGCAGATAAAGTGGTTGCTGTAAACAAACAGGCCTTGTATTTCTCAAACCCACAAATCCCTTACAACTGCGATAACTTAGAGAAAATCAAAGACGGGTTCTATTGTATTTTCAATCCGCAATTCTTCCACCAGTACGGAGATTTGAACCAATATGCTGTATTTCAGCCTGCAGGGAACCATGTATTTGAAATAACAGATGAACAAGCTGGGCAAATCAGTATCATCTATAAAAAAATGTTTGAAGAAATTCAATCAGATTATGTTCACAAATATGATGTGTTGCGGAACCTTGTTTTTGAATTGCTGCATTTTGCTTTGAAAATGCAGCCTGCTGAAAAAGCAGGTAAGGCAGCCATCAATGCTTCACAAAGAATATCCACCATATTTTTAGAATTACTGGAGCGTCAGTTCCCTGTTGATGAAAACCACCAGGCAATACAATTCCGTTCTGCTTCCGATTTTGCACAACAACTCAATGTGCATGTAAATCATTTAAACAGGGCCGTAAAAGAATGTACAGACAAAACAACTTCGCAAATTATAGGCGAACGCATTTTACAGGAAGCAAAAATTTTACTGAAGCACAGCCCCTGGAATGTTTCTGAAATTGCCTACGCATTGGGCTTTGCAGAAACAACACACTTTAATAACTTCTTTAAAAAGCACACCACGCTAAGCCCATTAAAATTCAGGGCTGTTTGATTTTTGTAATTAGTTGTTTGCTTTTTGTTATGCTTTCTTTTATTGATTGCAGATTTTTGCCTTATCATTTTAAATTATTTTTTATGCAAAAAAGAAAATTGGGAGGCAGCCTTGAAGTATCAGCTATCGGGCTTGGTTGTATGGGCATGAGTTTTTCATATTACCCATTCCCCGAAAAGAAAGATGCAATCAACTTAATACACAAAGCGGTGGAACAAGGCGTAACTTTTTTTGATACTGCTGAAGTGTATGGGCCATACACCAATGAAGAATTAGTAGGGGAGGCATTGAAGCCATTCAGGGACAAAGTAGTAATTGCCACCAAGTTTGGTTTTAATATTCAGGATGGTAAAATGAATGGCGTAACCAGCCGCCCGGAGAATATCCGCAAAGCCGTAGAAGGCTCATTAAAAAGATTGCAGGTTGATGCCATTGATTTATTGTACCAGCACCGTGTGGACCCAACCGTGCCGATTGAAGATGTAGCCGGCACCGTAAAAGATTTAATCAGGGAAGGCAAGGCAAAATATTTTGGTTTGTCAGAAGCAGGGGCAGCCACCATACGCAGAGCGCATGCAGTGCATCCTGTTGCCGCATTGCAAAGCGAATACTCCATGTGGACAAGGCAGCATGAAAATGAAATTATCCCAACTATTGAAGAACTGGGTATCGGGTTGGTAGCTTTCAGCCCATTGGGCAAAGGTTTTTTAGCAGGCAAAATTGATGAAACAACAAAGTTTGCTGAAGGCGATATCCGTACGCATTTGCCAAGGTTTACAGAAGAAGCCCGTGCAGCAAACAAAACATTGCTGGGTTTGTTGCAGCAGGTTGCTGAACAAAAAAATGCCACTACTGCACAAATAGCATTGGCCTGGGTGCTGTCGCAAAAGCCATGGATAGTTCCAATACCGGGCACAACAAAGCTTCA
>CAYRRL010000648.1:0-1631 GCA_964426665.1 uncultured Ferruginibacter sp.
CCGCATCACCACCATGTCCACTTTCATTGAAAGGATATTATTTACTGTATCCAGCAGCGTTTCGCCTTTGGAAACAGATGAGCCTGATGCGGCAAAATTGATTGTATCGGCGCTTAATCTTTTTTCAGCCAGTTCAAATGAAATCCTTGTACGGGTGCTGTTTTCGTAAAACAAATTCACAATAGTAACATCCCGTAACGACGGCACTTTTTTAACCGGCCTTTGTAAAACTTCTTTGAATTGCGATGCTGTGGATAAAATAGTGGAAATATCTTCCGGCTGCAGGTCTTTAATGCCTAAGAGGTGTTTGGTGGATAGTTGCATTAAAAAGCAAAGCTATGGTTTATGAATCAATTTTTGGGATATGTTTTTGATGCCCCGGATTGCCATCATTACGAATCAATCATGCAATAAAAAACACTCAATACAACACAACTTCTTCCCTATCCCACTCCACTTTTACCTTTTGTGAAATTACTGTATCTATTGCTTTGCCGCAATAATCTGGCTGTATCGGCAACTCCCGGTTAAAGCGCCTGTCAACTAATACGCACAGTTCCACTTTCTGCGGCCGCCCAAAATCCTGCAAAGCATCCAGTGCCGCCCTGATGGTGCGGCCAGTGTATAACACATCGTCAATCAACACTACATGCCTGCCTTCAATAGAAAAATTTATATCGGTAGCATTGGCTTTATGCAACTCTTTTCTTACATCATCCCGGTAAAAAGTAATGTCAAGCACGCCATACTGCACTTTTTCATTTGGGAAGAGTTGTTTGATATTTTCAACTATATGCTTGCTTACCTGAACACCCCTTGGCTGCAGGCCAATAAAAACGATATTGCTTAAACCGGTATGGTTTTCAACCAACTGGTGCGCCAGCCTGAGAATAGTTAAGTGGAGCTGCTGTTTATCAAGAATGGTTACCAAAACAAATGTGTTTGCAGCAAAGTAAATGAAGATTGTGAAGCAGGCAAAGAAAATATTGAAAGCGTATCGGGCCGTTACAATATCCCGGCTGGCCTATGGCAGGGAACCTGCATCCCGATTTTGGAATAAAAATTCACATGATTGTATAGAAACACCGCTATTAATACGGGCAACTGCAATGGCACCCTCTTTGTTATTCCCCTTATATTATTAATGATAAATCTTGCTTATAATTATGAATTTGCAAAACATTTTTAACTACCAATTTTCGCCTGTTGCGCCCACGGGCAATAACAAAGCAAAGGCAGCCCGCAAAACACCAAAAAGAAGAAAGCGAATCAATTATTTGGATACAGTATACAGGCCAAAACCTTCTGAGGAGGCCGAAAGCGAAAACCCCTTATGCATATAGCATAACAAACTATTTTCATACCACTTCAAAAATACTTTGGCAATAAAGGCTCGCCTTAATGGCGAACCTTTATTTATTAGCCTGCCGAGGATAGAAATTTGGCTCCCTGTAACAGTCAGGTTACAGCAACGCATATTTTTAAAAAATAGCATGAAAAGGATTGCCTTATTGCCCGTTTGCGTGCTTATATGCACCGTTGCGTTATGCCAGCCACCAAAAGGGAATGCCAACCTGGGTGATAAATATGGCGATATTAAAACTACTGATGGCGCTGTTGCCATTTCACAA
>CAYRRL010000649.1:0-1624 GCA_964426665.1 uncultured Ferruginibacter sp.
GTAAAAGGGTTTATTACTGATGAGAACGGCAATGCAGTTGAAAATGCCAGCATTAAAGGCGGCGGGGCAACTGTAACAACAGATGCTTACGGTTATTTTAAAATCAATACAGCTTCATTTGCCAAAAGCGCAGGTTTTATACAGGCAAGCAAGGCTGGTTACTTTACCGGCTACCGCACTTTTTTGCCCGTGGCTGGCAAAGAAACTTTTATCAGGCTGCAATTAATACCTAAAACAGCCATCGCCACTTTAGATGCTTCTGCAGGCGGTACCGTTAGCATAACCAGCGGCGCCACAATAACACTGCCTGCGAATGCTGTAGTAATTGCATCGAATAACAATCCTTATTCAGGCACGGTAAATATTGCTGCCCACTGGCTTGACCCTTCTGACATGCGAACCACTTCGCTTACCATGCCAGGCGATTTAACCGGTGTGGATAGTGCAGGCCATTTGAATGTGCTGCAAACTTTTGGTATGTTAGCGGTGGAACTTACCGGCAGCAATGGGGAATTACTACAGGTTGCTGCTGGCAAAAAAGCTGCTTTACATTTTCCAATCCCACCTTCATTAACCGGTGCTGCGCCAGTATCTATTCCGCTTTGGTATTTTGATGAAAGCAAAGGCGTATGGAAACAGGAAGGCAGGGCGGTAAAAAATGGCAACAGTTATGATGGGGAAGTGGGCCATTTCAGTTTCTGGAACTGCGATATAGGGTACTCACCCATATCTTTTACTGTACAAATAGTAGATAGCGAACTGCATCCTTTGGCAAATGTGGAAATATCTATTACAGGCAGCGAATTCAGCTCTTTTAACCATGGGTGCACTGACTCTTCGGGTTTTATTTATGGCAGGGTACCTGCAAATAGTAATTTAGTGATAGCCGTAAATATTATTGGCCCTTGCAATCAAAAAGTTGATGCCATTACTATCAATACAGTGAATGAACCCATTGATTTGGGAACATTAAAAGTAGATATGAGAGAATATGGTGCTGTGCTGCAGGGCAATGTTATCAAATGTAATGGTAGCCCGGTAACAGATGGTTATGTTATGGTGACCGGTTTGGGCAACAATTCAATCATCGAAATAAAAAATGGTTCTTTTTCGGTTGCAGGCAGTTTTTGCCCGGGCGCCAGTGCAAACTTTATTGCTTTCGACAGGGAAACATCGCTGAGAAGTATTGTACAGGCGCATTCGCTCGTTTCAGGAATAAATAATATTGGCGAATTGGAAGCATGCACTGCTAGCATCGCTGAAAATAATATTCATATTGAATTCACTGGGCCTATCAACCCAATAACGTATACGCTTCCACAGTATTTGTTTGGCGGCAATTTTTATGTTGCTAATGACAGCACTTCTATTAATACAATTGATTTGCTGAACGGTAGCCAGCAGGTTTTACAATTCAGTTTTACGGGCCCGGCGGCGCCCGGAACCTACCCGCTAAGCAACAATAGCATAACATTAAACGGACAAGTAATTATTTACTATGCACCAGTATCAGTAACGGTTACAAATTATGGACTTGTAGGCCAGTTTATAACCGGCAATTTTGGCGGCTTGGCCAATATTGGAGAAAACGTTTATGTAAATTTTAATGTGCAACGTGATCAAT
>CAYRRL010000650.1:0-1616 GCA_964426665.1 uncultured Ferruginibacter sp.
CAATGTGCTTCATTTTGTGGAAGTAAAAACAAGGCGTACAAAAAATTATGGTTTGCCTGAAGATAAAGTTGGCAAGAAGAAAATTCAAAACCTGATAAATGCCGCTGAAGAATATTTGTACCTGCACCCCAAGTGGAAACGGATACAGTTTGATATTCTTTCTATCATTATAAATGATGAGAAGGAACCGGAGTATTTTTTGATAGAAGATGTAAGCCTGTAATATTTATTTGTTCAATTTTTCCTGCATCTTTTCCACCAGCCGGTAAGTTGCCGGGCAGTATTCAACATTTTGTTTGTACACATGCATATAATCTGTGGGCGTTTTTTTCGTGTGGTGCGGAAAGCCTGCGCAATCTGCCGGCCGGATGGGGTAGATGCTGCATTTGTTGTCGGCCAGGTTTAAGAACTGGCAAGGCTGCTTTTTGTTTTGCCAATCGCCATCTTTTTTTTCATACACAAGCCATTTGTCTTTAAACGCTTCCGGTGTCATACCAAAATAACCGGCTATTCTTTTTATATCAGTGTTTGTAAATGTAGGTGTCATTGTTTTGCAGCAATTCCCACAATCGAGGCAATTAGTCTCAGCCCATACCTCTTTATCGGTTTCCACCATTAGTTTATGGAAATGTTTGGGTGGGTTCTTTTCGAGCCGGGTTAAAAAAGAACGGAATGCTTTTTTATTAAGATTAAACTTTTTTTTGAACGAGCTAAGGCTGACTGTCATAGTTGATTAATGGGTGCAGGCGAAATTAGGGAATAACTCTATAGTTCAGCAATTTTGCCTTTTTAGTTTTTACATTTGAATTTATATGTGGGAACCATACAAAAAAGGTTTTAAGGCTTATCTGCAACTGGAAAAATCATTGAGCGAAAACTCAGTGGAGGCGTACCTGCATGACATAGATAAGCTTACATCTTATTTTGAACAAAGCGGCATTACAAAAGCGCCAAAAGAAATCATATTAAAAGACCTTGAGTATTTTATAAAATGGGTTGCAGAGTTGGGCATGGTGCCGGGCTCGCAGGCAAGGATTATTTCTGGCCTGAAAAGTTTTTTTAAATATTGCCTGCTGGAACAAATTGTAAGTGCTAACCCCACAGAATTATTGGAAGCACCTAAATTAAAAAGGGCATTGCCTGACACTTTAAGTTTTGAAGAGATTGAAAATATTATCAGCCAAATTGATGTTAGCAAAGCCGAAGGCGGGCGCAATAAAGCGATGCTTGAAACATTATACAGTTGTGGCTTACGGGTGAGTGAACTGGTAAGCCTCCGAATCAGTTGCCTTTACCTGGATGTTGGTTTTATACGGGTAACCGGCAAAGGAGACAAAGAAAGGCTTGTGCCAATAGGCAGCGATGCAGTTAAGTACATTGGCATTTATAAGAACAATATCCGTGTACATACTCCAATACAACCCGGCAATGAGGATATTTTATTTTTAAACAGGAGAGGCAGCGGCTTAAGCCGTGTGATGGTGTTTTTAGTAATAAAAGAACTGGCGAAAAAAGCAGGCATTAAAAAAACAATTTCGCCTCATACTTTCCGCCATTCTTTTGCCACGCATTTGGTGGAGGGCGGCGCAGACCTGCGTGCCGTACAGGAAATGCTG
>CAYRRL010000651.1:0-1612 GCA_964426665.1 uncultured Ferruginibacter sp.
GTGCAAATATATTGCATTTACAATTCACAATACTTAGCCAAGTATCAATGGGAAATATTTTTCTTCCAGTATTCTAAAATGCCAGCGCTGGTGCCCGGCAATGATAAAGCCAATGGAAGCTACAGAATATTCCCCTTTAATCCCAATACCGGTTGCGTTAAGCATATTTGCATCAAATGATTTGTAGAGGTGAAGAAATGATGTGCGCAGGCAAATAGCTTCTTCAATTAAACTATCCAATTCCCGTGCATTGGCATTGGCATTTCTGCCATATAGCTCCTCATCAAAAGGCATTACTTTATTCTCGCCACGGGCAAATGCAGTTGCCCTGTAACTGAATACTCTTTCTGTGTCAATTAAATGCTGAAGGATATCCTTTGCTGTCCATTTGCCTGGCGCATACACCTTGTTGCCAAGGCGTACCCATTTTTCAACAGGCAGGTTTTTTAATTCCGTAATGCTTGTTTCAATCGCAGTTAATACATCAACATCATCTGCCATATTAATGTACCTGTCAAAATACTCAGGCATTGGGTTTATTTGAGAACGTGTCATTGTTTCACTTTTTAATAGCTTCTTTAAATTGTGTTTCGTAATTATTTACAGCAGCCATCACGTCTTTATCATTTTTGAATTTATCTTTCAATAAATCAAATGCCTCCTGCCCCCTTGAATCAGCCAGGGCAGTTATCAACAGCACATTCTGAAAAATATCGTTGATGTCTCCATCTTCCATTGATTGATTAAACCTTTTCCAAATGATGGGATAGCCTTCGCTGCCTTCTCCCAGTGCTGTAAGCGTTTGTGCTGCAACAAATGGGTAATCCCAAAAATTGCCAAGAAACCAACGTGGCGAAGTATTATCTTTCAGAGCAGCCAGCGCAACAGCAACGCCTCTTTTGTCACCTAATTGCCGCAACCCTGTCAACGCTGCCATTAAGCTTTGTTGTTTCCAGGATGGCTTATCTTTTAATTTCACTAAAGCATCAAATGCTTTAGGGCTTTTTGTTTTGCCCAGTGCAGCAGCTGCAGAAAATATCACCCTGTCGCTGGAATCATTTAAACAATCAATAAATATATCCGCATACTTTTCATTATTGGTTGAACCTAATGCGCCAATGGCAGAAGCCTTAAGCAAAGCTTTCTCATTCTTAATTATCTTCAGCAACATATTAACCGTGGGTTTATCAATAGATTTCAAAAATAAATTATTAAGCTGCGAAATAGCCGCTGTCTTCAAACGCCAGTATGACTTGCCTTCAATAACAACACGAAATGCCTTTTGAATTTTTTCCCTGTCAGCATCAGAAGTAGTTTCTTTTTTTGCAATGCCAACCAATTCTGCCATGGCAGCATTCCTTCCCAAAATATCTTTGTCGTTTTGAAACTGGAACAACAACTCTCCAAATGATTTTTCAAATTTTATTTCTTTTATCCAGTGGCTTTCAAAATCTGCATTCACCAGTTTTGGCTCTTGTGCAACTTGAAAAGAAAATTTGTTTTCAAGTTGTGGCTCTATCCAAACTGTTTCAATGCGCTTATCAATTTCTATTTCCAATTTGCCTTTGAAAAAATCAACCTGTGGATAGCTATTGTTTGAATCTGGCTTTTG
>CAYRRL010000652.1:0-1598 GCA_964426665.1 uncultured Ferruginibacter sp.
AAACTCAAAGCCTTCCCGCTGGAAAAATGTTTCGAAACATTCCATGTATTCATGCGTCATGGCAGGGCCGCCGTGCAGCAGCAGCACCTTTATTTTTGGGTTGCTGCCAAAGCGTTTTGTCCAAACTTTAAACTTGCCAACCGGTGTTTCTATGGGTATCATCTTTATGCCTGCTGCCTGCAACGAATCGCCGTAATTAAAATAATCAGCAACAGTTGGGGAACCAGGGTTTTGTTTTTGGTTGCAGGAAAGCATTGCGCTTGCCAAAGCAAAAAGTAAAAGTGAACGCATGTTATTTCGGTTTTGGTGTATGCTACTTACCCTGAGGAGAAAAAAACAGATTGAATACAACAGGCAGTTACAAACAACTTAATCATCCGCTTTTCGCTTTGTGCCTGCATACAACTCATACTCAAACAAGCGGCAATCAATTTTGCTTGTATAAAATTCAATCCTCCTCGATGGCTTTAAGCCAATCTTTTTTGCCAGCTCTAAATTACCCGTAAAGATATAACCTGTATAGCCTTTGCATTGCTGTTTCATAAAATCGCCCATGCGCTTATAAGTAGCCTGCAATGACTGCTCCTCCCCCAGCCTGTCGCCATATTCAGGATTAAAATAAATCACGCCGCTTTCGTTCTGTGCCCGGGTAGCTATCGGGATAACTGTTTTTTCAAAATCGCACTTTTCAAACTGAATCATCTTTTCCACACCTGCAATGCCTGCGTTTATCTTTGAAATATTGATGGCGTCTTCGCTGATATCCGTTGCAATAATTTTCAAGGCCGGCTTTTCAATAATCGCTTCATTCAATTTATTTCTTTCCGCATCATACATTTCTTTTTTAAAACCCTGCAAGTGCATAAAAGAATAATTATCCCTGTACAAACCGGGCATGCGGTTAGTAGCCAGCAACGCTGCTTCAATGGCAATGGTAGATGAGCCGCACATGGGGTTTACAAATGCGGATTGCCTGTCCCATTTTGTTGCAAGCAATGTAGCTGCAGCCAGCGATTCAAGC
Organism: uncultured Ferruginibacter sp.; assembly: GCA_964426665.1. Taxonomy (GTDB): domain Bacteria; phylum Bacteroidota; class Bacteroidia; order Chitinophagales; family Chitinophagaceae; genus Ferruginibacter. Next base: position 1,022 of record CAYRRL010000652.1, read on the forward strand.
ATCGGCGCTTTGCCGGGTATCTTCCTGTAACCATGTTTGCTCAATGTTTCGCCGGAGGTATCAACAAAAATTTCCGCTTCGTCATCTTTCCAATACAAATGGATTACAGCTTTAGTTAACTCTGAGCCGGAGTTAGGGCGGCTGCCTGTTTTGCCCCTGAAATAATCTACAATGGCATCTTTTACTTTCACATTTGCAAACAAACTATTGTTGATGGTATCGTTGCTTACATTGCTGGTGATAGAAAAATACGTGTCATCGTTAATGATATTATCCCAATAAAAACCAACCAGCCCTTTGTACAATGCATCTGCATTGGCTGCCCTGAATTGCTTTACCTGGAATAATATTTGGCTGGCGCAGCGAAGGCTCAAGTTAAGTTTTATGCAATCCTGCATTGTGCCTTTTAATTCCACCCCGGTTTTAAAAACACGGATGGGTTTATAACCTGATGCTTCCACTTCCTGCTGCAAATAAGGTGCAATGCGGTTGCTGCAGGTAACAATGATTTTAGATGTTGCTTCAAACAATTTCATGCGGCGAAGCTATCGAATGTTTCTTGCCACAGGCAACACAG
>CAYRRL010000653.1:0-1589 GCA_964426665.1 uncultured Ferruginibacter sp.
GCGGTGTGGAGCTGGAATACTATGCTGGCATGGGTGTGCGGCAATGTGTGTGTATGGAAGCCGAGCGAAAAAACGCCTTTGTGTGCTGTGGCCTGCCAAAACATAACTGCAAAAGTGTTTAAGAAAAATAATGTGCCTGAAGGCGTGAATAATTTAATTGTTGGCGGCAGGGAAGTGGGAGAGTGGATGAGCAACGACACAAGGATTCCATTGATGAGCGCAACTGGCAGCACAAGGATGGGCAAAGCATTAGCAACTGCTGTTGCTGCAAGGCTTGGAAAAAGTTTATTGGAATTAGGTGGCAACAATGCCATCATCATTACGCCGGATGCAGATTTGGATATGGCATTGATAGGCGCTGCCTTTGGTGCAGTGGGCACAGCGGGCCAGCGTTGTACTACCACAAGAAGATTAATCATTCATGAAAAAGTGTATAACAAATTCAAAGAGAAATTAGTGAATGCTTACAAGCAATTGAAGATTGGCAACCCATTGGATGAAAAGAACCATGTGGGCCCGTTGATTGACACGGCTGCTGTTGGCATGTATTTGAAAGCAATTGAAAAAGGCAAAGCGGAAGGCTGCAACTTTATAGTGGAAGGCGGCGTGCTGAAAGGCAAAGGTTATGAAAGCGGTTGCTATGTGAAGCCATGTATTGCAGAAGCAAAGAACCATTACGAGATTGTGCAGCATGAAACCTTTGCACCGATCTTATACATTATGAAATACAAAACGCTTGATGAAGCGATTGCGTTGCAGAATGGCGTGCCACAAGGTTTGAGCTCTGCGATTATGACAACGAATTTAAGGGAAGCAGAAAAATTCTTGTCTCATGCAGGCAGCGATTGCGGTATTGCGAATGTAAACATCGGTACAAGCGGCGCAGAGATTGGCGGCGCTTTTGGAGGCGAAAAAGAAACCGGCGGCGGCAGGGAAAGCGGGAGCGATGCATGGAAAGTGTATATGAGGCGCCAAACAAATACAATCAACTATACTGATAAGTTGCCGCTGGCGCAGGGTATAAAATTTGATTTGTAAAATTTTTTACCACGAAGTTCACAAAAGTATTGCACAAGGAACGCAAAGGCTTTGTGAACTTCGTGTTTCTTTTCTTTGTGCCTTTGTGGTTCAGCCAGCAAGCAGCTTCTCCAAATAATGCTGTTGAATATTGAAAAGTTCTTTCAACGATTTTACTTTTTCTAAATGCTCTTTCTTATCAGAAGCATGATTTGATTTCACTCCAACAATCATCACATTCTTTGGCGTATGCTCCGTGCCGATAAATTCAAACACTTTTGTTTTGTAGCCATATGCTTCCAGCAATAACGAACGTATTGTGTCTGTAACTATTTCTGCCTGGCGTTCTAAAAGAATACCATGTTTAGTTATTGTGTTTAAAACATTGCCGGGCTTCATCTGCTTACGGATTTGTTTGTGGCAGCAGGGCGCAACAATAATCACTTTTGCATTTGCTTCAATGCCCTTGTAAATGGCATCGTCTGTTGCGGTGTCGCAGGCATGCAAAGCGATGAGCATATCAGTTGATGGCAATACTGCATCTGCAATCGCCCCTTTTTCAAAATGAAGAT
>CAYRRL010000654.1:0-1588 GCA_964426665.1 uncultured Ferruginibacter sp.
AGGATGGATGTATAAGGGTTCTCAATCGCTTTAATCAAACGGGCCATTGCTTTTTCTTCCGTCATTTTTAAATTGGAATGCACAGAGGCAATTACCAAATCAAAAGTGGAAAGCACGGCATCGCTGTAGTCAAGGCTGCCATCATTTAATATATCGCTTTCAATGCTCTTAAAAATTTTGAATGGCGCCAGTTTGCTGTTGAGTTCATCTACATATTTATGCTGTTCTTTAATCCGTTCTTCTGTAAGCCCTTTTGCATATACGGCAGTTTTGCTATGGTCGCTTATAACTAAATATTGGAAGCCTTTCCCAATAGCAGCTTTCGCCATTTCCTCAATGGTATTGGTGCCATCGCTCCAGTTGCTGTGGCTGTGTATGATGCTGGTAATATCGCCGGGCTGTATTATTGCAGGCAACTTTTCTTTTGCAGCCTTTTCAATAATCTTCCCTGTTTCCCTTAAATACGAAGGAATAAAACCCAGCCCCACACTTTCAAACAATGCTGAGTCGTTGCTGCCATTCCGTTTGCTAAAATCAGCTTGGGGGAATTTCTCAATAAACTGCCTTACAAATTCATCGCTGCCGGAATATTTGAAGAGATGTTTATTGAATTCTTCTTTGCCGGTGTACAACCGCAGCCGCAGGCCATTCATTAATTTATACAGCAGGGTATTGCTGTTTTCTTCCAGTAATTCCGGCGGGTTGGCAGAAATGAATTTTGGTTTTATCGTATCATTGTTTTCATTCACCGCATATTCCAGTTCATCTACAATTTCCAATTGCCTTTTGAATGAGCCTGTAACAAATACATTGCCCGGCGAAAATAATTTTTCAAGGTAGCCTCTAACCTGCGGCTCAACAGCTTCTGCCTGTGCGTATAAGAAACTGCCCTTGTTTTTAAAATAATATTCTATAGCCTCCTTTACATTTTGCTGGGTTTTTTCGCCAAAACCTTTGTATAATTTCAATCTGTTTTCTTCGCATGCATACAGCAGCTCCCCTACAGTTTCTATCTCCATCTCTTTCCATATGGTTGCTATTTTTTTTGGGCCAATACCTTTTATATTCATCATCTCCAAAATGCCTTCCGGCGTTTTTGCTATGATGCCGCTGAGAGCTTTCAGTTCGCCTGTTTCTAATAATTCAATTACTTTTTTGCCCGTTGATTCGCCAATGCCTTTTATAAAAAATATTTTGTCTTTGGGCGTTTTGGAGAGTTGTTCGGGCAAATTATCGATGGTGAAGGCAGCAATGGAATAGCTTCTGGCTTTAAAACTATTTTCGCCATGCACATCCATCAGCTTCGATAAAAGCGAAAAATTTTCTGCTATTTGGTAATTGTCCATCACTAAAAAAATTAAAAAGAAGGAGGAAAAAAACAAAACGGGCTGTAAAGATACAGGTTGAAAAAATATCGTAAAAGCTAATCAATACCAATTGGCGCAATCTGCTGAAACCTGCGCCCAACAAAAAGTCCCGGCGATTGCCAGGACTTGATGCATTCAATTTTTTCTTTCGAAAAAACTTATTTCTTTTTAGCAGCTTTCTTAGCAGCTTTTTTCTTAGGAGCAGCTTTTTTAGCGGCTTT
>CAYRRL010000655.1:0-263 GCA_964426665.1 uncultured Ferruginibacter sp.
AAGATGGAAAAAACGTTTGCCGATAATATTTAAAGAATGGGTTCTCCAATTATACAAGTGCAGGGTGTAAGCAAGAGTTTTGTCATAAACCATGAGCAGAAAGAACGCTACACAGCATTGAGGGATGTAGTGAGCAGCAAAGCGAAAAAATTGTTTTCATTTCCTGCGTTGATGAAACAAAACAAGCACACCGTTACAAAAGAAATTTTTTGGGCGTTAAAGTATATTGATGATTCAGGTGTCTCACACCAATCACTGGTTGT
>CAYRRL010000655.1:273-1585 GCA_964426665.1 uncultured Ferruginibacter sp.
CGTTAAAGGATATTGATTTTTCTGTAGAACAGGGGGACAGGCTGGGGATTATAGGGCGCAACGGCGCAGGTAAAAGCACGCTGTTAAAAATATTGTCCCGCATTACAGAGCCAACAGGCGGGATAATTAAAATAAAGGGCAGGGTGGCCAGCCTTCTTGAAGTAGGCACGGGATTTCACCCGGAGCTAACGGGAAGGGAGAATGTTTTTTTAAATGGCGCCATTTTGGGCATGAGCCGGCAGGAAATAAAAAAGAAATTTGACGAAATAGTTGATTTTGCTGAGGTAGAAAAATTTTTGGACACACCTGTAAAAAGGTACAGCAGCGGCATGTATGTGCGGCTTGCCTTTGCGGTGGCAGCCCACCTTGAGCCGGAAATATTAATTGTAGATGAAGTGCTGGCAGTGGGGGATGCCCAGTTTCAAAAAAAATGCCTTGGCAAGATGCAGGACGTGAGCACTAACGAGGGCCGGACTGTTTTGTTTGTAAGCCATAATATGCAGGCCATTACCAATCTTTGCACTAAAGGTATATTCCTGAAAGACGGGCAAATTGTATTGCATGATAAAATCGGCAAGGTAACAGACCAGTATATGAGCCATGGCGAGGCCTTTGAATCAAGGGAAGAATTGCTGCGGAAAATAAACAATGTGCCCGCTGATACTGATTTTAAATTGCTTGATATAAGAATAATGCAGGAAGGGAAAGAAATATTTTCGAATGTAATGAATGGCAAACCCCTTGAAATAACGATTGCCTATGAATTAAAAAACAAGCTTACAGGCTTCAGGGTTTTTCTTGACGCATGCGATGATACAGGCATGGTTATTTTCAGGAGTTTCCATGACGAAAAAACTGATGGCATTTCAGTTATGGAGCCGGGGCTTTACCAGTCTAAGGTAACAGTGCCTGCTGATATTTTTGCCCCAATGTCATACGACCTCAGGATATTGTTTGGCATTCACAATGTACGCATGGTACAGCCGCCCGAGGGCATTACAATACGGATACATGCAGAGCAAACAGGCATGTATAATATTGCCTACAATGGCCAGTTTACAGATGGAAAAATTTGCCTTTCTTTGCCATGGCAAATAACTAAACAATAAATAATAAGGATGGAAAAATATTACGGGCAGCATGGGGAAGATTTTTTGCTTGATAAAGTTTTTGGGGGCAAAAAGGATGGCTTTTATGTTGAAATAGGGTGCCTTGACGGTATAGAATTCAGCAACACGTACTTTTTTGAAAAGAAAGGCTGGAAAGGTATATGTGTGGAGGCGCACAATGATTTTATATCGCTTTTAAAAAC
>CAYRRL010000656.1:0-1570 GCA_964426665.1 uncultured Ferruginibacter sp.
ACTGCCCGAGCAAGTCTCCCATGCCGCCATCAACCCTTGCCACAATTTTTTTCCAGCGTGGGTCATCCTGCTGCTGTCCGCTGAACGTTTGGTTGTATTCAAATTTTGCATCTACAAAAGCTTTGTTTAATAATGAAGCATGGTTGGCGATGTATTCAAACTTTACTTTGTTTTTCCATGATTCGATTGGCTGCGTCGGCAACAACTTGCTAAGCCCTGCATAATATTCAGGCTGCCCTACATTTACGCTGTCAACCTTCACGCCCATTTTGGAAATTAGTTGGGGCCAGTTGATGTTGGGGCCTTGTTTATCCAAATCGGCAACGCTCATTTTGTTATAATTTTTTTGTGGGTCCCGCTGCTCCACAGGCGTGCGGTTGTATTTTGCCAGCTCAGTTTCAAGCGCCAATATTGATGCAGCATTTTTACCGGCTGTGGCGGCATCTGTGCCTGTTAGTGCAAACAATTTAGCTGCATATTTTACTAATGCTGCCCTTGCTGCCTTGGTGGCACTGTCTTGTTTTGTGTAATAATCTTTTTCTGGAAGGGATGTGCCGCTTTGGTACAGGCTTAAAATATTCATGCTGCTGTTTTTTTCGTCAGCGCCTACATAAGTTGCTATTAACCCTTCGTCATCGCCTGCAGCATTTGCATCTGCCACATAAGCCATCAGCCCTTTGTAATCTTTAATAGCATCAATTTTATCAAGCATTGGCTTTAATGGCGCAGCCCCCAGTTTTTCAATTGTTACAGTGTCCATGCCACTGGCATAATAATCACCAAGCTTTTGCTCCAGGCTGCCTTTGGCTGCATTAGCTGCGCCCGCCGTTTCTAAAAGCGCTTTTAAATTTTTTTGTGTGTCATCATACAATGTATAATAGCTGCCCCAGCCGCTCTGGTCTGCCGGTATGGTTGTGTTTTTCATCCACAAGCCGTTGGCATATTGAAAGAAATTGTCTTGTGGCCTAGTGGTGGTGTCCATTCCTGCTTTGTCGAAGAAAGAAGTGCGTGCCGGTGTGGCATCTTCTTTTTTTTGGTTGTTGCTGCAAGAGGCGGCGCTGGCAAGCAACATAGCGGCACCGAAGTAGTGTAGAATTTTCATACGCATTTTTAGTGTTGATAAGGCTGTAAATATTGGGCAAAAAATTGGGTGGAAGAAATTTTTTATATGAGCGGAGGGTTAGCTACAGTTAATACGGATTCGGACAGATAAGATTAGTGAAGGCACTAATCTCGACTGATGGTTTACAGAGAAATTTACACTTTTAACTGTTGGTTTTGTATGATTGATTGCCGGTTGCTGGCTGTTTACAATTGATTTTGCATGAATTATTGTCAGTGATGGTGAATTAGCGGGCTTGGATGGCCTGGAATGCGGGAGAGGATAATTTTTGCCGCTAATAGCACGGGTAGGCACGATAAGTTTCGTGAAGGCTAGAACCCTGGCAAAGGGCGCACTCCATGCCTCATGCATTAAAAAAACCGGGAAAAATGAATTCCCGGTTTGCCATAGACGGGTTGCTTTGCTATAACTACTTACTTCATTGCATAATTGAATAACTTGTTTAAG
>CAYRRL010000657.1:0-1568 GCA_964426665.1 uncultured Ferruginibacter sp.
ATTATGGTAGTGCCTTCTGGCGTGTGGGCTGTGGGCAGGGCGCAGGAACATAAGTGTTCTTATTGTTTTGTAGCAGAATAATTATTAGCTTGAGCCAAAACAGCTCTTTATTTAACAGGGCTGTTTTGGTTTCTAAGTTCCTTTTGCCTTTTCATTTCTTTAAATGGCCCATATTTATGCTGCATGGCTGAAAAGGTATCTTCAAACGGGCCGAATGGGTAATCTACCGGTTTAGAATTTTTCTTTTTCCAATCATAGCTAAAAAACTTTTGCGGCCTTTGCTGCGAACTTATGTATGCAGCAGCATCCCATGATTGCTCATCTGTTAGCTGCGTTTTGCCTTCTGCTACAGAATACGGCATATTGTATTTTATATAAGGCGCCAGCCTTGTCAACCTGTACATCCCTGAGCTTACATTATAACTATGCTGCCCCCACAACGGTGGGTAGTAATAGCCTGATGAATCTTCTTTTAACCTTCCCTGCCCGTCTGCTCCATGGCAAACAACACATTTTGCCATATAAATAGCCTTCCCTTTGCTGGTGTCCGCTGCTCTGTCAATAAATGGGATCTGCAATGTTTCAGTTCCTTCTTTAGGAGTAGCAGCATTAAAATCCTTGCCTACCCATTTGAGGTAAGCAACAAATGCTTTCATTTCCCTGCCTGTGCTGTCAAGCGGTTTTCCATTCATGCTTCTTTCCATGCATTCATTTACACGAAAAACTATAGATTCAATCCTGCCGCTCCTGTCACGGTATTTTGGGTACATCGCAGCTACGGTTGCAAAACTGTTTGCATATAATCTTGTGCCTGCATCCCTGTGGCAGTTCTGGCAATTAAGCCCGTTGCTTATGCTTGCAACAATTCCTTTTGGGCCCAGGTAGTATGAAGTGTTTGCGACAAGCTCCCTGCCATATTTTATAAGGGTGCCTTCTTCTGTGGCAGGGATAAGGCTGGTATCGGGCGCTCTCCATTTTTGTTTTACAATTGTATCATGCTTATCAATCAATAAAGGCATTTCTTTCCTGCCAGGCATAAATAAGATTATGCCCGAAGCAATTAAAACCATAATAATTGCAATACCATACAAGGATGCTTTCGGATTCATCATTTAATGCGCCACTTTAATATAGCCCCAGCCTTCTTTTTGTTTCGTAATTATTTCATAAATGCCGTCCGGAACGATTTCTACCCCTTTCACCAATTGATTAATGCCTGTATTTGTTCTTTGCAGGGTAGCGCTGCACACTTTAAAAGTTACATCTTTGTTACCCAACAATTTTTCGACAGCTGCCGCCTGTGGCTTATCTTTTAAAGCAAGGTTTAACCCCTGTCCATATATAACCACTTCTAATTTGGCATCAGGGTTGGCGGCCTTAATGAGGTTTATTTCCCTCACCACTGCCTGTTGGCTTATTGTATCCCGGCTACTCATATCAAATACAACTTTATAGTCAGCATGCTGTGCTGAAATATTTAGAAACAAAAGCAGCATGCCTGACAGAACTGTAATATTTTTCATGCCATTAAGTTTGTTACCGAAAAATACAAATAGAAAACCTTAAAT
>CAYRRL010000658.1:0-1567 GCA_964426665.1 uncultured Ferruginibacter sp.
CATTGATCCGTCCAAACTTGTTCCGGGGGCAAGATCGGTTATTACCCTGCTGATGAATTATTACCCTGAGAAACTCCAGCATGAGAGCGCCCCCAAAGTAGCCCGTTACGCATACGGAAAAGACTACCACGAAGTGATCAGGGAAAAACTGAATCAATTTATCAGTTTACTAAAAAATGAAGCGGGCGGGATACATGGACGCGGATTTGTTGACAGCGCCCCGGTGCTGGAAAGAACATGGGCGCAAAAAAGCGGGCTTGGCTGGGTAGGCAAAAATGGCAATCTGATAAATAAAAACAGCGGCAGTTATTTTTTTATTGCCACGCTTATTGCCGACATAGAGCTGGATTACGACAACCCATATGCCAAAGATTACTGTGGCTCCTGTACCAAATGCATTGACAGCTGCCCAACGGAAGCCATACTGCCCAACAAAATTGTTGACGGAAGCCGGTGCATCAGTTACTTTACAATAGAACTGAAAGATGCATTGATACCAGAAAACATGAAAGGCAAATTTGGCAACTGGGCATTTGGCTGCGATGTGTGCCAGGATGTGTGCCCGTGGAACCGGTTTAGCCAGCCAACAAATGAACTTGCATTTTCCCCATTGCCTCAAATACTCAATTTTACCACCACTGACTGGGAAGAAATGACGGAGGAAAGTTTTAAAACCATTTTTAAAAACTCGCCGCTAAAAAGAACAAAGTTTGCAGGTATTAAACGCAACCTGAAATTTATAAAAAGCTAAACTTTGGCCCTTCCCTATTTCCCTGTTATATTTTTTTGCAGCCTTATACCGATAAAGCTACTGTGCGTAGCTGCATACATGCCTGTGTTAGCCAATGGCGTGATGCTGTAATAAAACTGGGGGCCAATATAAAATGCCGGTTTGTTTTTTGCAGCAAGGTTAACCGATAAAGATGCAGACAAGCTAATAAAAGTTTTATTAAGCAGTGATTGATTGTTGTAATAGTAGCCGCTTGTTGTGTCAAAAGCCAATGTGTTTGCTTTGAGCAGGCGTGAAAAATTAATGCCTGCTCCTGCCGAAACTGCTTTTTTGCCAATAGAAAAAACAGTTGCATCAATGCCGGCAGGCAAATTGATGTAATGAAATTTATTGGTGTAAATATTAGTGGTACCATAAGCAAAAGTTGTATTTGAACGGGTTTGCGAAATTATCTGGCGCCCCGTTTTTTGGGAAGTAGAATAAACTTGGTATTGAAGGCCCGTAACCAGTTTAACTTTATTTGACAGGGAACGGGAAACTTCTATGCCTGCATTGAAGCCAAAAGCTTTTCTGGCTACCGATGGATAGTAATAATTGTTCCCATTTGCATTCCCTGTTACGGGGATTGACCCAAGATTGTCTGCATACGCCAGGTTCTTTTCAGTATTATTGTATGGTGCTGATGAAAACCCGCCGGAGAAACTAAACCCTATTGCCCATTTTTGTTTGCCCGGCTTTTTGCCGTGTTTCTCTTTTGCCTGTTTATTTATCGCTTCAGTAAGCTTGGTTTCTTTTGCCATTGTTTGTTCCGCTTCAGCAATGTTGTTTTCATTATCA
>CAYRRL010000659.1:0-1563 GCA_964426665.1 uncultured Ferruginibacter sp.
GTTTCAGGGCGCAGGTACACAATATTATCATCCGGGTTTTCAGAAGCCACCGCACCAAACTCTGTCTTGAACATCAGGTTGAATTGGCGCACATCCGTCCAGTTGCAGGTTTTGCTTACTGAACAAATCATTTTATTGTCTTCAATCAATTTTTTCAGCCCTGCATAATCGTCTTTCGCCAATAATGCATCCATTGCATCAATTAATGCTTTGCCATCAGCTTCCGGCAATGTTTCTGCATGTGCTTCTATCAAATGATCAACACGGTATCTCTTTTTGCTGTCTTTGTTATCAATCATCGGGTCGCTGAAATTATCAACGTGGCCGCTCGCCTTCCATGTAGTTGGGTGCATAAAAATAGCAGCGTCAATGCCCACAATATTGTCGTGCATTTGCGTCATGCTTTTCCACCATTCATCACGGATATTCTTTTTTAATTGGGCGCCGTTCTGGCCATAGTCATATACAGCCGCCAGGCCATCATATATTTCGCTTGATTGAAAAATGTAACCGTATTCTTTGCAGTGTGCAATCAGGGTTGCAAATATGTTTTGATCGTTTGCCATGGGCGCAAAAGTAAGAAGGAAGAGGGTAAAAAGTTGAGGTATTAAGGGGGTTTATTTTCTATATTCTTCCAGTGGATTGTGCGGCAAGCCAAAATCTTTTTTTTGCCCGGATGATGGCTTTAAACATGGCATCGTTATCCTGTAGAAACTGGGTAAGCCTTTCTTCAGGCGTTTTGGCCAGCCATATTTTTGGTTGCAGCTCTTTAATATGTTGCGGAGTGCCGTTCATGAAATTATTTCAATTTTTCATTCCTCTTATGCCGCTCTGCATCCCTAACATTCTTCTTCTCAAAATTTTTTTCTAGCGCTGCAGCCAAATCCACGCCTGTTTGATTAGCCAAACAAATCAATACAAATAAAACATCCGCCATTTCATCCGCAATCTCTTTTCCTTTGTCGCTTTCTTTAAAACTTTGTTCGCCATATTTCCTTACCATCAGCCTGCTCAATTCGCCAACTTCTTCCATGAGTATTCCAAGATTTGTCAATTCATTGAAATAACGAACACCAACAGTTTTTATCCATTGGTCAACATCGTTTTGTGCTTGCTGTATTGTCATTAATTCAAAATTTTAAATTCAACATTCAAAATAATTTATTCCTTATTCTTAGTATCAATCACAATCGTCACCGGCCCGTCATTTAATAAAGATACTTTCATATCAGCACCAAACTCCCCGGTAAAAATTTTCTTGCCCAAATCATTTTCCAGTTGTGCAATCATCTTTTCATACATGGGTATTGCATAATCAGGTTTGCTTGCTTTTATATAAGAAGGCCTGTTGCCTTTTTTTGTGCTGGCATGCAATGTAAACTGGCTCACCAATAAAATATCGCCACCAATATCTTTTACTGAAATATTAGGCTGCCGATAGCTATCGGTATTGTTTTCATCATCAAATATTCGGAGGTTAACAAGTTTATTGCTTAGCCATTCAATGTCTTCACTAGTATCGGCATCTTCAATCCCAACCAATACAAGCAGGCCGCTTTCAAT
>CAYRRL010000660.1:0-686 GCA_964426665.1 uncultured Ferruginibacter sp.
TGAGTGCAAAGGAATAAAAATAGGTACTGCAAAACCTGAATGGTCTAATAACTGGCAAGGCAAAGTCTTTGTCATACAGTTAGGAAAGATTGTGATGTCAAGGGTATAGCAGGCAACGTAAAAGCATTTAAGAAGGCACGGAAATAACGAATAAAAGTTGAGCCTTTGTACAATGCTAAATTATTAACCCAAAGCCGATTGAGTTCCGTCAGCCGTGCTTTATTAAATGCAGTGTTAGCTGCCGTTTTTTGTCTTATGTACATTTCAAAAAAAGATAGAGAAATTGTAAAAAATAAGTTTGGTGGTAAATGTGCTTATACTGGAACTGAATTAAAAGACGATTGGCAAGTTGACCATATTAAGCCTGTTGTAAGAAATTGGTTTTCCAAAGGTGCTATTTTTGAAAATGAGCATCACATTAACAATATGTTTCCTTGTCAAAAAATAGTGAACCATTATAAGGGTTCTTTGGATTTGGAAACATTTAGAACTTGGTTTTTGGGCGGACTTCACAAAAGATTAAAGAAGTTGCCGAAAAATCCAAAGGTTGAAAAAGCGCATAAGAAAAAAGCATATCTTTTAGAAGTTGCTTCGTTATTTGGTATTTCGGAAGATGTACCTTTTTCTGGTAAATTTTATTTTGAAACGCTGTCTGAAAATGGCAGCTAACGGTTTGCAGTTAACCG
>CAYRRL010000660.1:696-1563 GCA_964426665.1 uncultured Ferruginibacter sp.
GTATTATGATATTTCAGTCAAACGAGTTACGGAGTGTCTGTTCTAACATTACGCATAACGTTTTGCAGTTAACCGATGGTGGCATAGACAACTGTTCAAAGTTAGCACTCAGCTTCTTGCCGCTTTTGGTTAGGTGCTGTTATCTGCTGGCGGTATTTCAACCTAAAAATGTTCATTAGAAGCACTAAAAGAACTTTTTTTAATTTTTTGAAGGGGAGGTTTTTGTATTTTATTTCTTTAATTATCAGCATTTTACGAATTGTTAATAACTTTGTGTATAAAAATGTGCAATTAAATTGCCACCGTATTGAAATAAAGCATATTTTTACATCAGATTTTAAAACAAGCACAATGAAAAAGCAACTAATGAAAGAACTAAAAGAAATGATGAAACAAGGTAAGGGATACCTGACTGTAAAGAACTTCATCAAAGATTTTGAACTAACAAATGCAAGTGTATCAGAACTTGAAGCCGAAAGCACAAGCTGGACCCTAACAATAGTAAGCGGACACAAATATCAATACTTCACAGGGTTAAATTTCGGATGGTAATGAAAAAGAAAAAATCAAACGCAGGAAGGAAACCATCAACGGACCCTAAAGTTCGTGTGGTTTTCTTTTTAGAACAATCGCTTGTGGACCACAATGGCGGAATGGAAGATTGCAAGCTCCAATCTTATTTATTTTTAAAAGAGCGTGGGGAAAAAATTAAAAAAAGTTCTATCACAAATGTTCATTAAAAGCACTACAACCCCGCTTGCAGATAACGGTTGAGTATAACCGAAGGCGGGGATTAAGTGCCACTGCCTTATCCTTCGGTACAAAGTTAATTAGTAGCACAAATGCCCAATTTGCGAATGTCGCCCC
>CAYRRL010000661.1:0-1562 GCA_964426665.1 uncultured Ferruginibacter sp.
TGCCTGTATTATTTTTTCCGCAGGTTTGCGGATAATCTGCGAATCTGCGGCAGTTTTACTTTTATTTATTCATCATCGCCATCTTTGCCCTTCTTCTTCTTTTTCTTTTTTGATTTGTCGTACAGGTTTCTTGTGTTAGCTACAAGCGTTGTAAACTCCTTTTGCAGGTAATCATTTGGGTTGAAAGAGCTTAATGCAAGGTTTTCTGTTTTTTCCCAATCAACAGCTTTGGGCAGGTATTTGCTTTGGCGCAGCTTCATGCCATACAGCGCAACAGCAGCGCCAAACTGCAATTCCTTGTTGATAGTTTCAAAAGGCTTTATACTGCCATTGCATTTATACAACAAATGCTTTTCATCGGTTGTATTTGAAGGAGTATAACGCAAATCAACTTCCGCAATTTGCGAATTGGCTGCTGCAATGTTAAACAAGCTGTCGTTAGCCATGGAATGTGTAAACTCAAAAATCGCCATGAGGCTGTTGCCGCTTCCTATTTCGCCGCCTTCCAGCGAACCCGAGCTGTCCGCAATAGCATCCCTTTTATTATCAAACCCAATCAGCCTGTAATCTTTTACCAGCGATGGATTGAAATGCACATTTAAAAAAACATCGTCAGCCACGGAATAAAAAGTTTGCGTTACTTCTTTCACCAAAACTTTTTCCGCTTCTTTGATGTCGTCCAAATAAGCATAATTGCCATTGCCTCTTTTGGCGAGTGTTTCCAGTTTACTGTCTTTAAAATTGCCCATGCCCACGCCCAGGCAGGTGAGGTACACGCCGCTTTGCCGTTGCTTAGTGATTAAATCTTCCAAAGCTTTTTCGCTTGTTTCACCCACATTGAAATCCCCATCCGTTGCCAGTATCACACGGTTGTTGCCATTTCTTATAAACGACCTTTTAGCAATCATGTATGCAAGCCTTATGGCAGACTCGCCGGGTGTATCGCCACTGGCTGTTAATTCTTCTATCGCCTGTATTATTTTTTGTTTCTCTGCCCCGCTGGTTGGCTGCATCCACACAGCCACGGCACCTCCGTAAATCACAATCGAAACGGTATCGGTTGCCCGCAAATTTTTTACCAGCATTTGAAAAGCAGCTTTTACAAGCGGCAATCTGTTGGGCATATCCATGCTGCCGGATGCATCTATTAAAAAAACCAAATTGCTCGGCGGCACTTTATCTAAATCCAGTTTTTTTGCATTGATATTGAGATACAGCAATTTCTTTTTATCATCCCATGGGCAGGCAGATTGTTCTGATTCTATTTTGAAATATTCATTCTTACCGGGTTCCTTATAATTCAGGTTAAAATAGTTGAGCAATTCTTCAATACGCACTGCATCTGGCGGCACCATACTGTTAGTGCCAATAAAACGCCTGATATTGCTATATGATGCCTTATTGATATTTAACGAAAAGCCTGTGTTGGGGAATTTGTTTGCATTTACTTCTTCATTCTCGATTATTGAAAAATAAGATTCGTCGCTGATAAACCAGGAATATTTGGAAGAAAAATGATTGTCCTTCGTAATCGAGATAAGTTTCGGCCTGTTCCTGCTGGA
>CAYRRL010000662.1:0-1559 GCA_964426665.1 uncultured Ferruginibacter sp.
TCAGCAAAGCCCTAAAAGGGCAATGCTGAAAGCTGACGGCGGCCAGAAGAATAAATGAACAAATGCCAAACCGGCCCGAGGTGATACGCTACATAGCCAACGGAACGGAATGCAACAGGTAAACGCCTGGAATGCCTACTAAAAATAACCGGCGGCAGAATGGAAGGCGGCGAAAAGAAACCACTGCTGAAAGGACAAACTGCCACACGGCTACTGGTGATGATACGAAGCTGTTTTTGCATAATAGTGATTTTTATAAGCATCTCTCCAGCGAAGGCAGATAAAAAAACCAAAAGGAAACGGAATAAAAGATGGCTTTGTGTGTTGGGGTTGTGTTTATGCCGTAGTCTTTTGGTTTTTTTAGTCGGGGCTGTGCGGTGGGCTGCCGTAGCTATTTTTGCTTTATAAAAAACACGTTGGCAAAAGCTGTATTCATCCAACAGTTCGGTCATGATTGTAAAAAAGCGGCCATTGCCAACTGCATTATTATTGATGTTGGTGTTGGCGAATCTCCTTCGTCGATTTGCTGACCGATTAGTTTTTTTTAGTACTCATTAGGTAACATCAGGCATCCATCTAAGAGCCAAAGAGTTGCAAGATCATAGGGGAAATCACTAAACGGAATTTCCTGACTTGTTACTTTGTTATGGTTTCCATCAGTTGCAAGGATGTTGAAAACATCATCCTGTACTCTTTTTAAATCCCACACCTGAAAGCGTTCAAGGTTTACGTCTTTGTGGCATTGATGGCTTATGATTAAATCAATCAACCAGTAAGCACCGCATTTTTCTGCTAACTCTTTCACACCATCAGTGTAAAGGATTAAAGAAGGTTTGTGGCAATAGAAGTTTTCTGAACCATTGTGAGAACCGAAGAAGTGATTTGCATTTTTCATCTTAATAAAATTTAATTTTTAAAAGAAAAAAGAGAAAAAAAGAAAGCCCCTACATCAGCCGCCGATGTTACAAGCCAAAAGGAAACGGAATAAATACGTGGATTGATAAAGATGAAATACTTGATGCAGCTTGTGCAGGATATGAAGATGAAAATATGTACTGAAGTTTTATGCCGTAGTCTTTTGGCTGCCTGGCTTTATATTAGTTCGGATATGTACAACAGTTGAAACGGCGGCTAACTTTGCTGTATTTTTTTTGAATTGTTGTTAGTTCTTCTTCCTGTGGATGTTATTCAGGTAATTGATAACAGCAGTTGATTGTTTAGGCAGCATTACTACTTCTATATCCTGAATTAAAGAACTGTTTATTTTGGATTGTGCAGTTTTCTTTATCATGTTAAAAACAAGGTCAATATTGTACTGGTCAATTTGCCTGATACCTTGTAGTGGTTTCTTTTTATTCTTAACCCATATAGTAATTCGATAGTATGGCAATCCTAATATTTTTAGCAAATGTAATCCCTGCTATTCAAACGGATGTTAAATGTGGAAATGTTTCCTTGTGCGTTGGCAAAAAGGTAATAGCGCCTGCGGCTAAAAAGAAGCATAGCTGTGTGGCACACTTGTCCACACTGTAGCCCAGGGGCGTGCCGCCAAAAGCCAA
>CAYRRL010000663.1:0-1558 GCA_964426665.1 uncultured Ferruginibacter sp.
GGCCCAATATATTTTTATTGGGTTTGGCTAATAATCAAATCTAGGGCTGTTTTCTTTTTTAACACTTCTAACCCATTAATTATAAACGGTGGTTTTTTAATGGAGAGCAAAAAAGAAATTTATGATTTGATACCGCAACAATATTACCCGGCCACCTTGCTTTTCAGGGCAGGAGGCAGTATTGGCGAGGCTATGGAAGCAATAAAAACAAAGGGCATGGCATTCCCTGTAATTGCAAAACCCGATATTGGCATGAGGGGGATGCTGGTGCAAAAAATACATTCTGAAAAAGAACTGGCTAATTATATCAGCCATACAAAAGTTGATTTTTTGGTGCAGGGTTATGTGGAATACGAAAACGAGGTTGGGCTTTTTTATTACCGCTATCCCGGCGAAAGCAAGGGGAATATTTCCGGCATTGTTGGAAAAGAATTATTAACGCTTATTGGCGATGGTATTTCAACAATGGAAGAATTGCTTATGAGAGACCAGCGGTTTATTTTGCAATTGCCAGTGTTAAAAGAAACACATGCAGTTACTTTAAAAGTAATTTTAAAAAAAGATGAACGCCATTTGTTAGTGCCTTATGGCAACCATTGCCGTGGCAGCAAATTTTTAGACATCAGCAATTTGATTGACGATGAATTAGTAGCTACAATCGACAAAGTTTGCAAAGAGATACCTGAGTTTTATTTTGGCCGTATGGACATCCGCTACAAAAGTTGGGAAGATTTAAAGCAGGGCAAAAATTTTTCTATAATTGAACTAAATGGAGCCGGCAGCGAGCCCACGCATATGTATGACCCAAAGCACTCTATCTTCTTTGCATGGAAGGAAATAATAAGGCATTGGAATATTCTATACAGGGTTAGCAAGCTTAACCACCAGCGGAACAAACTGCCTTATATGAGTTTTTCGGCTGGCAGAAAAATGCTGAAAGAGAATGCAGCATATGTAAAAACAATAAGTGTTAACCTGAAACAGATAGCATAAAAAAAGGCTTGCAGTGTACTGCAAGCCTTTTTAGCGGAGAGAGAGGGACTTTCCAATAAAATTAGTAAAATACTGTTTTTCAGTAAATTAACTAGATATTTTTCTCATTTAGTGCTAAAACAGTGCTAAATTATTGAGATTGTTTTGTATATTTGACTTATGGATGAAGTCATTAAATATACGTTTCCACGACTGGTAAAAGGTAAGAAACCAATAAAAATTCCAAGTGGCTCCACGCTGGAAAAAGAATGGGCAAAAAACATCTGGTATGTTAACTATTCGTTCAATGGTAAACAGTTTCGCATTAAAGGCGACATTAATCGAATTAAGGACCATAAAGAAAAAGCATATCAAGCGGAGGTTCTTTTACAAAGTATAAAGGATGACTTGAAAAATGGTTTTAATCCTAACAATCCAGAAGCTTTTATCGCCCACATTACACAGGAAAGTATAATCTTATCCGATGCCGTAAAAATCTATCTGGATGAATTGAAAACATATTCCCGACCCAAAACTTTCGGTAGCTATCAAAGCAAATTGCGCTATCTGATAGAAGCATTCCCAG
>CAYRRL010000664.1:0-1557 GCA_964426665.1 uncultured Ferruginibacter sp.
AATTCGGGCTCTTACAACATTGACAAAACCAAGGAATTAAAAAATATGGCCATGCATAAAATATCAATATTCTTCACTGTTGCTGTTTTTTTTTCAATCCCTGCTTTTGGACAAATAAAATTCAGTGACGAGACAAAAAAATACATTGACTACAATGACAGTATCACTGTATTTAAAAATGCTCTGCTGATTGATGGCAAAGGCAATGCCGCTAAACCACATCAGACAATCATTATCAGAAATGGCAAAATTGATTGGGCAGGCGATGATTCAAAAGCAACCCTTCCTAAAAATGCGAACATCGTTGATTTAAATAACAAAGCGGTAATGCCTGGGTTAGTAATGCTGCATGAACACATGTATATTTCTGCACACTCTATTACTCCCCGTTATCTCAACTTAAAACAACTGCCTTTTACTTTTCCCCGGCTTTATTTAGCCGCAGGCGCAACCACCATCCGTACATGCGGCAGCATTGAACCTTATTCTGACATCCGTATAAAAAAAGATATTGACCTAGGATTGGCACCTGGCCCTGCGATGGAACTAACTGCTCCTTACATTGAAGGCAAGTCATCTGTGTTTCCACAAATGAAATAAAACAAAACGCCAGGGGAAGCAGCAGCATTTGTAAACTATTGGGCTGACCAGGGCTTCACTTCCTTCAAAGCATATATTGGTGTTGACAAACCAACATTGAAAGCAGCTATTGATGCAGCACATAAAAGGCAATTAAAAATAACGGGGCATTTGGATATGGTTACTTATAAAGAAGCTGCTGTATTAGGCATGGATAATTTGGAACACGGATTTATAGCCAGTACTGATTTTGTTTTTGATAAAAAGGAAAATGAACGCCCTGCTGCTGGCACTGCCATTAAATCATTAGGCTACCTTGATGTTCAAAGTGACAGTGTAAAACAATTCATTCAATTTTTAATTGACAAAAAGGTAGGTATCACTTCATCGCTGGCAGTATTTGAAGGAGCCACCACAACGCAGCCGCTGCCAAATGAAGAAGCAATTAATGCAATGTCGCCTGATACAAGGGATTTTTATTTAAAGCGGCTTGTTAGTACCAAATCAAACAAAGGGCCAACAGACTGGGATAAGGCATTTGCCAAAGCAGGCAAAATGGAAAAGATGTTTTATGACATGGGTGGGCTGCTAACGGTAGGTACTGACCCAACCGGCAATGGCGGTACCCTGGCAGGCTATGGCAACTGGCGTGCAATAGAATTACTGGTAGAAAATGATGGTTTTACACCGCTGGAAGCAATAAAAATTGCAACGCAAAACGGTGCTGTTGCTTTAGGGTTTGATAAAACAATTGGGACAATTGAATCCGGCAAATCGGCTGACCTTTTAATTATAGACGGCGACCCTTCAAAAAATATCAGTGATATACGCAAAGTGCTTTTTGTTTTTAAAAATGGGGTTGGCTATAACTCAAAAAAATTACTTGAATCTGTAAAAGGAAAAGTTGGATTTAATTAAGGCAACACTAATTTGTACAGCAGCCACCAGGCAGTTTGGCAATATGGCCGGGCGATAAAT
>CAYRRL010000665.1:0-1549 GCA_964426665.1 uncultured Ferruginibacter sp.
ATAAATATGCTCAAACCCAAGGCTGTAAAACTCTGATGCTTCAAGCAAGCGGTCATGGTTGTCCACTTTGTTTACCACTAAAAAAACCGGCTTGGAAGTTTTGCGGAGCATGCCCGCCATGGCTTCATCCAAATCGGTAATGCCTGTGGCCACATCCACCATAAAAACAATCACATCCGTTTCTTCGAGCGCCATCATTACCTGCTTGCGTATTTCTTTTTCAAACACATCATCGCTTTTGGCAACAAACCCGCCTGTATCAATCACATTGAACATTTTGCCGGCCCATTCAGCCACGCCATACTGCCTGTCCCTTGTTACGCCGCTTACATCGTCCACAATTGCTTTGCGCTGCTCCAGCAAACGGTTGAAGAATGTGCTTTTGCCAACATTTGGCCTGCCTACTATTGCTACTGTAAAACTCATAATTACTATTTTGAATTTTAAATGTTGAATTTTAAATTAAATCCATTCAATTCAAAATTTCTAATACCCATATTCCTTCAACTGCATTTCATTATCCCTCCATTTTGGCTTTACTTTTACAAACAATTCAAGGAATACTTTGCTTCCTAAAAACTCCTCAATATCTTTTCTTGCCAATGTGCCCAATTGTTTTATCATCTTGCCGCCCTCTCCCAATATAATCCCTTTTTGTGTGTCACGCTGCACTATTATATCTGCCTGTATTTTTATTAGTGTAGATTTTTCTTTAAACTCCTGCACCAGGATTGTGCTGTGATAAGGCAACTCATCACCGAACAATAAAAATATTTTTTCCCTTATCAATTCACTTACAAAAAACTTAGTAGGAAGATCGCTCAGGTCATCGCCATCATAAAAAGGCATCCCCTCTGGCAGCAACGCTACAATTACTGAAAGCAATTCTGCAATACCTTTTTTCTTCAAAGCAGAAATACTTACAACATCTTTGCAATAAGGCTGCTGCTTATAAAAAGCTTCTGTTGTTTTTAGCTGTTCGCCATTTACTGTATCAGACTTATTAAGGATAACAATGGCGGGCGCCTTTAATTTCAATGCAGAAAAAATAGCATGGCTCTCTTCCTGGTTTTCCCTCACGTCAGTAATCAACAAAGCTACATCTTCCAGGCTGCTTTTAACCGCCTGCATCATTTTTTCATGCAGCTTGTATTTTGGCTCAATAATGCCAGGTGTGTCAGAAAAAATAATTTGGTAACCCGGCTCTGTAAGAATCGCTTTTATGCGGTGGCGTGTTGTTTGCACTTTGTGCGAAACTATCGCCATCTTTTCGCCCATGATGGCGTTAAGCAAAGTGCTTTTGCCTGCGTTGGGCTTGCCAAAAATATTTACGAAACCTGATTTCATGAATAGATTTTACGAAGGCATGAATATGAAAACCAGTAAAATCCAATAAAGAGAAGGTAGTCATATTCATTAGCCTAAAATGCTAAGAATAAAAAAGGCTCTTACGAGCCTTCATAATTTAGTTGCGAAGAGAGGGATCGAACCTCTGACCTTCGGGTTATGAGCCCGACGAGCTACCGCTGCTCTACTTCGCAGTGCAAAA
>CAYRRL010000666.1:0-1546 GCA_964426665.1 uncultured Ferruginibacter sp.
GGAATAATAAGCCCTATGAGTTGAATTATGTTACGCATGAAGCTTTGCAAAAAGGCGGCTTGCTGTATTTTTCTATGAATAATAAACCCAACGTTAATAGAGGTACAACGCCTAAAGCGTATCCCTATTCCGTTTCTTTAAAAAGATAAATATGATATCCAGGAAAAAATTTATTGTACAATCCGGCCTTGTGGCTGCGGGGTTGGCTATGAGACCAGCATGGGCATTAGGTCAAAATTTTGAAAGCAGGCGCCCGCCTTTGGCTGAGCGTAAATTCACCAGTGAAGCGGTGGAGGCTGCCATTGCGAATATGAAGAAAAAAATAAAAGATGCTGAACTAGCCTGGCTTTTTGAAAACTGCTTTCCCAATACTTTAGATACAACGGTGGAGTTTGAAATGATAAATGGGAAACCGGATACTTATGTGATCACCGGCGATATTGATGCCATGTGGCTGAGAGACAGTACGGCACAGGTGTGGCCCTATTTACCTCTTGTAAACAAAGATGCAAAGCTGAAGCAACTCTTTGAAGGCGTCATCAACCGCCAAAAAAAATGCATCATCCTCGACCCCTATGCCAATGCTTTTTATAAAGACTTTAATAAAGTGAGCGAATGGAAGAGCGATTTAACCAAAATGCAACCCGGCATACATGAACGTAAATGGGAAATTGATTCATTGTGTTATCCCATACGCCTGGCACACCGTTATTGGAAAATAACCGGCGATACGCAGGTTTTTGATGCAGAGTGGAAACAATGTATTGCACTTACTTTGCAAACCTTTAAAGAACAGCAGCGGAAAAATGGAGACGGGCCCTATAGTTTTCAGCGGATCACTGCATGGGCTACTGACGGGGTGCCGCTTTCGGGGTATGGATACCCGGTAAAACCGGTAGGGCTTATTTGTTCCACGTTCAGGCCCAGCGATGATGCCACCTTGTTTTCTTTTTTGGTTCCATCCAATTTCTTTGCCGTAGTATCCTTAAGGCAGGCGGCAGAAATGATGAATGTGATTTATAAAGATGCAAGCATGGCCAGGGAATGTGCTGCACTTGCTGCGGAAGTAGAGATAGCCCTACAGCAGTATGCCGTTATCCGGCACCGGCAATATGGTAAAATTTATGCCTTTGAGGTAAATGGCTTTGGAAGTTTTAATTTAATGGATGATGCCAATGTGCCAAGTTTATTATCACTTCCTTATTTGAATGCCGTGAAAAATACCGACCCGTTGTATGTAAACACCCGAAAATATTTGTTATCCACAAACAATCCTTTTTTCTTTAAAGATTAAGCACTGTTACTATTATGAGAAAACTTATTATTATGATAATTTTTTGTGAATTTAAACCCTTAATGTTTTTTATTAGCAGTATGAAAAGCTTCTAAAGATTGAATTCTTCCTAAAGTCAATCTTTCTTTTTAATTATAATTTTAAGTCTTTAATCTATCTTTTAATTGGTTTATATATTATTAACTTTACAAGCCATATTAATTGAATTTTTAATTTTAAATCCACGATTTTTTAAATTTGTAATTAAATCTT
>CAYRRL010000667.1:0-1543 GCA_964426665.1 uncultured Ferruginibacter sp.
CACGTACAAAACGAATGGCTGGCTACCCATAGTGAACACAGCGTTTAAAGATTTTAAACCCGAATTTTTTGATAATACACCGCTAAAAACAGCATACGAAGCAGTAGCCCCCGATAAAACCAAATGGGCCAAGTTCTTAACGCAGATGTTTGATTTTGCTGAAGTGCCATTTAACTGTGGAGATTCCAATATTGCCAAAATCGCTTCACCGGTATTGCTTATTTCAGGTGATAATGATGGCCTGGATAAAGTTGAACTGATGAAAACGTATCAATTACTTGGTGGCGGGGTTTCAGATTTAAGTCCCGTGCCAAAATCTCATTTAGCAATTGTTCCTTCCAAAGGGCACGTGAGCCTTATGATGGAAACGAAAACAATTTTAAATTACCTGAAAGATTTTTTAGATTAAGAGGCAACCGGATAAAACCAGTCCGCATCCAGGTATAATACCACTTAAAAGCTATGTACCCCGCATTTAAACTGATCGAAAAACTCTGCCTGGTCATTCCGGCATTTACCATTTCACTTGTATGGGTACCTGTGAATGCGCAAGTGGTAAAACACAGTGAAAGATACATGGATGCTTATAAAAGATATTCAGATGCATCATGTCCGGTCAAAAAAGACAGCATTCAACATTTTGCTTTTTTCGCAAGGGACAGGGAATTGTTAAAAGATCATCCTTTTTTATCACATTCAATGTTTAAAGGAGCGCAAATTATGTATTCCTGGCGCCAGCTTGAACCCAAACAAGGGGAATACGATTTTTCGCTTTTGCAACAAGATTATGACTATCTTACTCAATTTAAAAAACAACTTTTTGTCACGCTTCAAGATGTAACCTTTCATGCAAAACGCAAAGCTGTGCCAGACTATATACTTACGGCAGCGTATGATGGTGGCGCTGAAGAACAATACAACAACGACGGAAGACCAGGTGGCTGGGTTGCCAAACGATGGAATAAAAGAGTACGGGAACGCTTTGCACAACTAATGCTGGCACTGGGCAAAGCCTTTGATGGAAAAATAGAAGGCATTAATCTTCAGGAAACAGCAATAGAAGTAAAGGATTCCAGCTTTTCGGAATTAGACTATGTAACGGGCGTAAAAGAAAATATGCTTGCCTTAAAACAGGCTTTCCCAAAATCAGTTACAATGGTATATGCCAATTTTATGCCTGGTGAATGGTTACCCGGTAATGACAAGGGCTATTTGCGAAGTATTTATCAATACGGCGAACAAATTGGTGTTGGCCTTGGGGGACCTGATTTACTGGTAAAAAGAAAAGGGCAGCTAAACCATACCCTTGCCATGATGCATGAAAGCCATTATTCCGTTCCGCTTGGTATAGCTGTAGAAGACGGGAACTACGTTGACGAAACAGGCGATGCCACAGAAGATAAAACGAAAAAACACGAAAACATTGTTCCATTGCTGTATGCGTTCGCCAAAGATTTTTTATAAGTAAATTATTTGTTTTGGTCAATCCAGGAGCCCTATTTTAAAGTAGATGTCCTGAATTGCTTTTACAATGACAACTACA
>CAYRRL010000668.1:0-1540 GCA_964426665.1 uncultured Ferruginibacter sp.
TTTCCAAATCAGCCTGGCCATACCTGTGGTCAACCGGCAACGGCAGCAATTCTGACGCCAGCTTTTTTTCCCAGTCAAAATTTTCAGGGCGGTGCAGGCAATCGGCCCATAAGCGTGGCAAAAAAATATTATTGCCCCAAAATAGTTTGTGTGGGATTGGTTTGGCAGGCAGGTACGGATAAAACATAGCTGCGTCTTTATTTACCGGAAGCTGCAATGTGTTTAAATGGCTGAGTTGCTTTTGCCAGAAGCTGAAATTTTTTATTTCCCTTTCCTTTGCTGATGTATGTGAAAGCCTCGCCAAAGCATCCTGGCTGTAATTGCTCATTGCAAAAACAGATTGGCCAAAAGCCTCTTCGTTTTTCAGGAAACTGGCATAGCCTTGCTGCACATAGCCTTCGCTTCGCAGGTAAAGAAAATTCAAATCAAGCCCGGGGTTGGCGCTTGATGCCAATAGTGTTTTGGGCATAGGTACAGGAGCCTGCAGATATGAGCCATCCGGCAAGCCAAAAAATTTCCTGCAGCTGTTGAACCCCCAATGCGGCGATGCATGCCTAAAAAAATATGCCATCGTATTGTCAAGTATCAGCCTGTTGCCATACAGCTTAACCAGTTGTTTGCAGTACGCATCTTTAACACCGAAATAATTTATGTAAATAATGTATTCTCCTTTCTTTAATCCTGCCATGCCCGTGCATTCCAATTTTTCATCAACCGCATAATATGAATATGGTATCCCCAATTTTTGCAGCGGCTGCAGCAATGCATCGCAGGTGTAAAAAGGCAAATGGATTTTTGAGGGCCTGGCCTTTTTTAAAATTACTTCAAGCGCCGAGCGGCCGCAATCGAAACGGTATGGCGTGCCATGATAGTGCCTGCCGCTGCTGCCGGCAATTTTCTCCATTTCAAAATAGCCACCGGTTGCCTTCATTAACTGTTATTTTTAAAAAGGATATATTCTTTCAGAAAATTCTTTATCTCTTCTTTGCTGCAAAACATCATTACATCAATGACAGAAAGGCCAGGGCAGAAAGCATTATCAAATTGCTTATAAACTACAGGTTTGCTTTTAATAAAATTGAGTTCAATGCCTGCTGCTGAAAAATCACTGGCATCATATAATTCCGTTCCGCCTGAAACATTGATATACATACTTGCATTTTCTTTTTTGCAAATATTAATCACCCTTTGCTGTGCAGAAAGGTTTGCATTGCCATAAACAGCCGATGTATCAACAATTTCCGTGCTAATGCCAAGGTAGCCCGCTGTGGCCCTGATGCTTTTTTTTGCAAAATCGCTCACAGAAACAGCTTCTGGAGCTAAGCAACTTTCAACCAAAGCAAAAGTATCCTGATAGAAAGGCGCTTTTGAATAATTGTATTGCAAAGTTTTCAAAAACTTGTTTCTCCACAAACCATATGATCTGTTATCCGTTTCTGTATCGCAAATCTTATTGAAAGAACTGATATTTTTTACAGGCAATGTAAAATACACAGGATTGCCTTGCTGCAATATCCTGTTCCTGTTTATCCAGCCCTGT
>CAYRRL010000669.1:0-1529 GCA_964426665.1 uncultured Ferruginibacter sp.
ATGTCGCATTCTTTCGGCCAGCGAAGCGCCAAGGTATTTTTCAATAACGGAATGCAGCCAGTAAATAACAGGTGTAAGCAGCAGCGCAATGCAAAACTTGTATATATAATTGCCGGTGCCGGTAACAAGCACCTGGTGCAGGCTCCATGGCTCGCCCTGGCCTGTTTGTATACGCTTGCCAACATAAAATGCAATAAACAGCACAATAAAACTGTCAATCAATTGCGATACCAAGGTAGAGCCGGTGGCCCTGAGCCAGATGCCCTTTTCGCCTGTTGCTTTTTTTATTTTATGAAAAACAAATACATCCAGTACCTGGCCAATTAAAAAAGCAACCATGCTGCCAATGATAATCCACATACCCTGGCCAAATATGCCCCTGAAAGCGCTATCCGGCTTATCTATTCCATTGCCGATGGAAAAATATTCGGAAGGGCTTAAATGAATAACAATATTAAACATAACAAATGCATAGCTGATAAGCCCAACTGTTAAATAAGAAAGGAACCGCACGCCTTTGGGGCCATAGTACTCATTGATAATATCCGTCATAATAAAAACCACAGGCCACAACATAACGCCAGCCGTGAGGTGAAAACTAAACGGGCTGCCAAACAAATTGATATTGGCCCTTTGCACGCCCACTGTATCTTCAAGCGAAAAAATCTTAACGCCAATTACTTCCGCAATCAACGCATTGGCAATAAAGATGCCGGCAAGCAAAATAAAAAGACGGGTGCCTTTTTCTTTGAGAATACTGTTTATCATCAGTATAATTTATAATAAAAAAACTGAAACAATAAAAACAACAAGTTAACCCAAACAAGCCAGCGGGCAATGTTATGTTCCCTTTTGCGAAGCAAACAAATAATCAATGCCAGTAAAAAAAAAACATTAAGGAGCAGGGCGCAATGGCCAAGTATAACAAGAGCGCTTTGCAATGCAGGCAGTTGAATAACAGCATTTGAATTGCCTGCGGCTTTCCTCTCCACCTCAATGCTGCTGAAAATAACAACACCGGCAAAACAGAGATTGCAGATAAAAGCTATTTTGGAAAAGAAACGCAAGGCTTGTTTAATATTTAAGATTGAAAATTGATTGCCCCAAAAAATCCCTAACCGTTTTTACCTGCAAGCATTGGCACAAAAGAAAAATTTTCAAATGCCTCTTCGCTTATGCTGCCATCTTCTTTTTTGGTAATGCGCAACATGCGCTGGTGCGGCCCTTCGTCTACCGGTACCACCATCTTTGCCCCGGGCTTCATTTGCTCCACTAATTTAGGCGGCACAAATGGCGCTGCTGCTGTTATAATCACTTTATCAAAAGGCGCAAAAGTGGGCAGGCCTTCATAGCCATCGCCATAAAAAAACTTTATTTGTGGGTACTTGCCCCTCAATGGGAATTGCTTTGTTTTTTCAAACAGGTTTTTTTGCCGCTCAATAGTAAATACCTGCGCTTTCATTTCCGCCAATACTGTAGCCTGGTAAATGCTGCCTGTGCCTATTTCCAGCACTTTGTCAAATGGCTTT
>CAYRRL010000670.1:0-1528 GCA_964426665.1 uncultured Ferruginibacter sp.
AGCAAATGCGTAAAATATTTGAGAAACTGCTTTTGTTTTTCCCTGCCCTGCTTGCTCATATCTTCCACCCATTTTACCTGGCCGGGCAGGTTTTTCTTTGCAATATGGTTGAGCCATTCTCTTAATATTACCTGCCAGTCATCTTCTTCATGCTGTAATAATTGCAGTGCTTCCCTGTAATTGCCTTCGCTTAACAAAGCTATTTGCCGGGCTTTGTCAATTTTGGCACCGGCCCTTAGTTCCAAAGCGGCTTCCACTTCTTTATCACTTAACAAAGGAATTTTTACCAATTGTGTTCTTGATAAAATGGTGGGCAATATTTGTTCTTCATTTTCGGCTACCAAAATGAACAATGTATTTGGTGGTGGTTCTTCGATGAGTTTTAAAAGCTTGTTGCCGTTTTTTGTTAAATACTCCGGCATCCAGATGAGCAAAATCTTGTATTCGCTTTCAAAACTTTTAAGGCTTATTTTCCTATTGATGTCGTTGCATTCTTCAGCCGTGATGTTTCCTTGTTTGTTTTCTGCATTGATGAACTGCAGCCAGTCGAACACATTTCCGTAAGGATGCAGTGATATAAACTCCCGCCATTCCTTTATCCAATCTGTACTGATAGGTTTGTCACCAGTTTTTTTTGCGATGACAGGATAAGAAAAATGTATGTCGGGATGAATTAATTGATTTGCCTTTGTACAAGCCGGGCAGATACCGCATGAATCCGTTTCTTGTTTCTCGTTGTTTGTTGTTCGTTTCTCGTTGGGTGCTGGTTCAGGTTCTCCAAACAAAGATGGGCCGGGTGCTGGTGCGGAGGCTTTGCCATTTACTTTTTCACAAACAATGTACTGTGCAAATGCCATTGCCAATGGTAGAGCGCCACTTCCTTCTTTTCCTAAAAACAATAATGCATGGCTTAAGCGGTTGTGCTGCACCATTTGCACTAAATGTTCTTTTATATCTTTTTGGCCGATGATATTTTCAAACTGCATCGGCACAAAGTAAAATAAAAAAGCCATCCGTTTTGACGAATGGCTTTAAAATACAATAGCTGAAATTATAGTTTGCCCGTTATCTCTTCACTCATTGGCTCTACCTTGCTTTCAAAATGTGCCAACAGCTTTCCATTCTCATCCAATAAAAACTTATTGAAGTTCCAGCCTACTTCTGCATCCAGCACACCATTTTCACTTTTGTGGCAAAGCCATTTATAAATTGGTGCTGTATCATCACCTTTTACAGAAACTTTTGCTGCCATTGGAAAAGTAACACCATAGTTCTTTTTACAAAATGCACCGATTTCTTCATTGCTTCCGGGTTCTTGTGAACCGAAATTGTTGGCAGGGAAACCAACAATCACCAATTTGTCTTTATACTTTTCATACAACTTTTCTAGCCCTTCATATTGAGGAGTAAAACCACATTCGCTGGCAGTGTTCACAATTAAAATCTTTTTGCCTTTGAAAGTTGCAAAATCAATGGTACGGCCATCGAGGGCAGCTACTTTAAAATCATAAATAGATTTTTTTGCAAA
>CAYRRL010000671.1:0-1523 GCA_964426665.1 uncultured Ferruginibacter sp.
TGTAGTAACTGTTGTGTTGCCATTTGGGCTAATGGTGCCGTTTGCCCCAGCCGATGATGTTATTACAGGATTATTAACGCCTAATTTTACAACCCAAAAATCATCGCCGCCATGGTTACCGGTGATGTCGCCAGAATTAGCAACGCCTTTTCCAGCAATAATATAGCTACCATCCGCTTTTTGTTCTCCCCAATATCCAAAGTCATTGCCGGCACTTCCAAGTGACCTTTGCCATTCAAATGTGCCGGTGCTTGTGATTTTTGCTAGCCAATAGTCCGAGCCGCCCCGTGTACCCGAGAATGAACATCCGTTACTTGCAGTCCCAGCCAGAATATAACCGCCATCTGTAGTTTTGCTTATACTATACGCATCACCGCATTCGCTGGCATCAAATATTTTTGTCCATTCAACCGCCATTGCACTGTTATATTTCTTTACCATTGGGTTAAGTGTCAATTCATCTTTAAAGACAGCGATACAACCTCCATTATCTGTTGGTGCTACGCACTTAGATGCAACAAGGCTGTACATCCCAAAGAACTGAGGCCCCCATCCATCCCCGCCAGCAGGAGTGCCTGCATTGTTAACCTTATTGATAAAAACATAGCCCGTATTACCACTTATATAGCCGCAGTAAACAAATCCACCATCACTTGTCTGCCTGATTGAATTAAAGAAAGTGCCACCAGCCTGAAACCCGTGATAGCTCTTTTGCCATTCTATCGTTCTCGTACTTGATAGTTTAAATATCCACCCCCCTGAAACATAATCTTCCGCAAAACTGGAAAGGTCGCCGTCATTGGTGCCTGATATTCCCATGGCAATATACCCACCGTCTAAAGTTTCCTCAACATATCTTAATTCATCAAGGCCAGTACTTCCAAAACACTTTTGCCATGATATCGTTCCTGTGCTGGTAAGTTTAACTATCCATGCATCGGTGCTGCCATGGTTGCCTGATACATCTCCATTATTGGAAGAAGTGGTAGCTCCAATAATATACCCGCCATCCGGTGTAACACGAATACTGCCGAATGTTTCATTACCGGTCCCACCCAATGTTTTCTGCCATTCGATACTACCTGTTGAGCTTAGTTTTACAATCCAGCAATCTGTGCCGCCGTGGTTGCCTGTTACATCGCCATTATTTGATGAGGTAGTACCACCAACTACATAACCTCCATCGCCAGTAGGCTGAACACTTTTCGCTTCGTCCGCTAATGTGCCGCCTAAAGATTTTTGCCATGTGATTGATGGTGCTTGTGCAAATAGAATAGTGCACACAAAAGATAGTACCAAAGACAGGAATTCCCTTTTCATAAGTAGTTTTTTTGGTTAGAAACAATACAAGTAAACCTTAATTAAGCAATTTAAAATAAAAAAACTGTATGCCGAAACTTTATTGGAATATTAAAAAAATGCGGCCTAAAATTTTGGCCGCATTTCACTTTATTGAATACTAGTAAAAATTATGGTTTATTGCTACTTCACAAATAGTGTTTGTGTGCTCCTTGTTTTGTTAG
>CAYRRL010000672.1:0-420 GCA_964426665.1 uncultured Ferruginibacter sp.
CCTCAATTTCCCCGGCTTGCAATTGGGCAGGCTTTGCATTGGGATTCAGATAATGGTCCTGCTTTTCCCGACGAATCAGTCCTTTTTTGGAGAACATGGTAATGTACCCCTCGGCTGTTTTATCAGGGATTGACATGGAGGCGGCAATTTTAAGGTAATCCTGCCGGTTGAAGCTGGCCGGTAAAGCATCCAAAAACTTTTCCTTTTGGTTCTTACGCTTTGGCAATGGTGCATCTTCGGGCAATTCTGAAAACACCTTGCTGGCATGTCTCACCAATACCCTGATGATTTCAAGTGTAGATTGAAAATCTCTCTCTTCGCAAATAATGCGTTCCGTCAAATCGCCATGCTCCATAATCCGCAAAGCAGACAGGATCATTGCGAAGCGGAACGCTATGATGCCTAAACGTCTTATGGTGG
>CAYRRL010000672.1:430-1506 GCA_964426665.1 uncultured Ferruginibacter sp.
CTGAGGTAGGTAGCTTGTATTTGTACAAAGAAGGCATTGAATTGCTCCTGCTGTTCTGCCGTAAAGCAAAATTGTATTTCAGGATTGTTTGCCAGCGTTTGGTACAATCTGAAAAAATCATTTCCTAACTGATCGAAATAATCATCCAGTCCATTATCAGAAGTAATAGCAAACACATTCTTCCATACCGGTTGAATGTTCATGAAGTAAAAAATGAAACGGCTGAATAAGCCGTTTTCAGCATTTGGGATAAGACTTGAAACCTGCTTTGGTGTTCCGGTGAACATGCCGGAAAGGCAAGGGCTTTCAATATCTACATATTCCCTATCGGTTCTGCGATAATAAGAAATGGTTTCGTGGTGAAATGCCTTACGGAACCCATCACTATAATTTCCGTAATCGGTTTTAAATGCCTGTGCCAGGGTATCGCCTTCGGTTTCAAACATTAGCCCTCTTCCTTCGTTATCGAACAGCAATTGAAAAACTCCGGTGGTGCTATTGTTGGCAGGGATGAACAACATTTTTTCCGGTGGCTTGCTTGGTTTCTCTGCATTGGGGTCTTTCCCTTTCTTTTCGTTGTAGTCCATCATTTCCAATTCAAACTGTTGCTTTAGCAACTTCGCCTGTTCTCTCATATACTTGTGTATAGGTTTTACCAATTGCTTGCAATGAACCAACCTGCCTTTGCCTGCTGATGCCTGAGCTGTAATGAAAATGTACAGATTGGAGTAAATCTTTTTGCCATCATAAATGCCAAAGAGCTTATGAAAACAGGCACTGAGTGTAACGATAGTGCCCAACATTAAAATATCCCGTTCTTCATTGAAGGAGGCAATCTTTACCACCTTTTGCAGAAACTCCGGAAGCTGCGGAAATATGGCATCTGGAAAAGTTGGCAGCCCATCTCCTGTGGCTGACTGTTTATTGATATTTACACCAGCTTGCTTTGCATGAAAGAAAAATGTTTTCAGGGTAATGCCCTGCCCATTTGCCTTGATGCAATTGTTGTATTGTGTATCGCATTCGTTTGAATTATAGGCCGGATAAAATTTACTGATGCGATGAAAATAATCTCT